>NZ_RAVY01000069.1:0-41325 GCF_003611625.1 Corallococcus sp. CA054B | reverse complement strand
TCCCTCCTCGCTGCGCTTTTCAGCGCTGCTCTTGGAGGTGAAGATGCCCTCAAAAAATTGACTGCGGTTTCCGCAATCCATTACTGCTTGGGCTTGCTATTTGGTTTTCAAAGACCGAGCCGCTTGTTTTGCTTCGCGACTTTTGCTACCGTCTACTTCGTTGCCGGTTTTGTTTCAACCGGCGGGGTTGCAGCTTCTATTTCAGTTCGCAGTCAGCGTCAACTTCGCTTTTGCGTCCTGCGGGCTGCGGGCTGCTTCGAAGTTCGTCGGCGCCGTCCAGTGACTTCCGCCGCTTCTTTTCGAAGGGGAGCGGCTTCTACTTCAGCGCCGCGCTCCCTGTCAACCGCTTGCTGTCAGCTTTTCCCACCACTTTGCGTCCGTCGTGTTGCCTTCCGGACTGCTGCTGCTTCGGTGGGGCGCGGCTTCTATCTCTTCGCCGCGTTTGCTGTCAACTCGCTCGTTGACTGCCCTATTTCCTTGTCGGTGCCGATCTCTCCTCGAAGTTCCTTCCGCGCCAGTGCGCGGGCTTCGAAGCGAGGGGCGCGGCTTGTACCACCACCGCGTTTTGTGTCAACCGCTCGACTGCTGCTTCTGCTTCCCGATCTGCTCCGCCTCCCGTGAGGCGGCAACCCGCTCCGACACCTTCAACGCCCGCTGATCGACTGCCCTGCTGCGGCGAACATCTAAGAATCGGATCGGAGAATGTCAACTTCCCGTCACCGCCACCGCATCGCACAGGTGCCACCGAGGTGACGCCTGCGTGTCGCCGCGAGGTGGGCGGCTTATCCATCAGGCGATCGGGCAGCGCAAGATATTTGATGCAGGCTGCCAGCGCGGTGCGACGTGGTGGAGGGGGAACCCGTGGGGCGGCTCCACCCATTCCCCGGCGGATTTCAGCTTCCGAGCTTGAGCTTGGAGAGGTCCACCCTCCCCCGCCGGCACTTCTCCGCGACCACCACCGAGCGCAGCTCCTGATAGGCGCGCTCGAAGTCGTCGTTCACCACGACGTAGTCGTAGGACGCGATTCCCCGCTCGATCTCCGAGCGGGCGGCCAGCATCCGGCGGCGGATGGTTTCGTCCGAGTCCGTCTGACGATCCCTGAGGCGCCGCTCCAGTTCCTCCATGGAGGGGGGCAGCACGAAGATGAGGACCGCGTCGGGGTGCTTGCGCTTGATGGCCTGCCCGCCCTGGACGTCGATGTCGAAGATGGCGGTGCCACGGCGCGTGCGGGCTTCATCCACCACCGACTGGGGGCTGCCATAGAAGTGGCCGTGTACCTCGGCCCACTCCACGAACTCGCCCTTCTCGATCTTCTCCTGGAAGGCGGCGACTCCCACGAAGTGGTAGTCCACGCCCTCCTGCTCCTTGCCCCGGGGGCGCCGGGTGGTGACGCTGGTGGAGAAGATGCCGTCCGGCATCTCCTTCAGCAGCCGGTGCGCGAGGGTGGTCTTTCCAGCTCCGGACGGCGCGGAGAGGACGAGGAGCAGGCCAGGCTGGAGTCCAGTGGGTTCGTTCATTCGACGTTCTGCACCTGTTCGCGGATGCGCTCGACCTCGGCCTTCATCGAGACCACGCGCGCGGAGATCTCCGCGTGCTGGCTCTTGGAGCCTGTCGTGTTCACCTCGCGGTGCATCTCCTGCACGAGGAAGTCCATGCGCCGGCCCACCGGCTCGGGGCTCGCCATCAGGAGCCGGAACTGCTCGAGGTGGGTCGCGAGCCGGGTCACCTCTTCCGCGATGTCCGTGCGCTCGGCGAAGAGGGCCACTTCCTGCGCCAGCCGCTGCGGATCCACCGCGACGCCGCGCGCGAGCTCCGCGACGCGATCGGTGAGCCGCTGCTGGTAGTCACTGACCGCGCGAGGCGCGAGCCGGGCGACCTCCTGGCTCCAGCCCTCGATGAGCTTCATCCGGGCGTCCAGGTCCGTGTGGATGGACTCGCCTTCGGTGTTCCGCATCGTCTCCAGGGCCGAGAGCGCCTGCTGGAGCGCGGTCTGCGTGGCCTGGGTGGCGGACTCCACGTCCACGCCCTTCTCCTCCAGGCGGATGACGCCCGGCTGGTTGGCCACCTGCGACCAGGCGATCTCCACCGACTGGCCCATGGCCTCGGCGACCTCGCGGAAGGCGCGCGCATATTCGCGGGCCAGGGCGACATCCACCGTGGGGACGTTGCCCGAGACGGTGGCGGCCTGCCGGCGCACCAGGATCTCCACCGAGCCTCGCGCGAGGCGATCCTTCACCTGCTTCACGAGGGCGGGCTCGAGCGCGGACAGCTCGCGCGGAAGCCGGACCTTCACTTCACAGAACTTGTGGTTGAGCGAGCGTGCTTCCACGGAGACCTCTTCGTCCCCCACGCGGGCGCGGCCCGAACCAAATCCGGTCATGCTTTTGAGCATCGGGCCGGGTGCTAGGGGCTTTCGGTCCCAAGGTCAAGCCAGCGTCTTGTGTCCGTTCCAATTCTGGTAGGGTCCGCCGCCGATGGCGTGGCACAAGCGGCTTGAAACGTGGGCGAAGCTGGCACTGGCGCTCCTGGCTTCCCTCCTGTTCTGGCGCCCCGGACGTCGCCGTTCTCCCGGGACGCCCCTCCCCCACCCGCGAAAGGTCCTGCTCGTCCGGCCCGACAACCGCGTGGGCGAGGCCCTTCTCACCACGCCGCTGATGCGGACCCTCAAGGCGCACCTCCACCCGCCGCCGGAAGTGCACGTGCTGGTGCACGCCAAGGTGGCTCGCGTCCTCCAAGGCCACCCTGACGTGGACGCGGTCCTGGCGTTCGACCGGCGCCTGCTCTGGCTGGGGCCGCTGGCGCCTGGCATCCGTGCACTTCGCCGCGCGGGCTATGACATCGTGGTGGACTGCGCCAACTGGAGTGCTCCGTCCGTGACGAGCGCGCTCGTCGCCCGGATGGTGGGCCCCAAGGCGGTCGTCATCGGGCCCGGCATCTGGCCGGTGTCGCTGTTGCAGTCGGTGTCCGTGCCCGCCCGGTCCGATACGCGGCATGAGGCCATTCAGCGCACCCACCTGCTGACACCCCTGACGAAGGGTGCTGTCGCCCAGGGGCTTTCGTTCCGGGAGCCGGTGCTCGGCGAGGCGTTCCGCGGCTATCTGGCGACGTTCTCCGGGCCAGGTTCGCAGCGCGCGGTCATCAACCCAGGGGGGCGGTTGGGTGAGCGCCGCATTCCGGCGGAGGCGTTCGCGGCGGCGGCCCGGGAGCTGATTTCGCTCGGATATTCGCCTGTCGTGACGTGGGGGCCGGGAGAGGAGGCCCTGGCTCGCACCGTGATCTCCGGCGCTCCGGGCGCGGAGCTGGCTCCGGCGACGAGCATCGATGAGCTGGGGGCTCTCATGCGGACCGCGGGCCTTACCATCTGCAACAACACCGGGCCCATGCACCTGTCGGTCGCCGTGGGTGCACCCACGCTCGCGTTCTTCCTACGCATCGAAATGGAGCGCTGGGGCCATGCGGTGTCGCCTCACCGGATGGTGGACCTGACGCCCATCGTGGATGGGGCTTCCGGCGTGGGATTGGAGCAGCGCGTGGCCTCGGAGGTCCGGGCGTTCGTCGCGGAGCGGGTCTCGCTCACGGGGTGAGCGGTCGCTCCCGCTCGGGCACCATCTGGGGGACGCCTTCCTCCACGGGCCAGGCTCTCAGGCAGTTGCCGCAGCGGACTTCGGGCAGGGGGCCCCGGTGCTCTTCGAGCCGGCCCTTGCAGTGGGGACACCCCAGGATGGACCGCAGCGCCGGGTCCAGGACCATGGGCTACTTCGCGCCTTCGCGGCCGAGCCTGCGGGCCAGCTCCGTGGTGCTGTGGTCCTTCGGGTCTCCCGCCACCGCCGTCCTGCCTCCGTAGGCCCGGACCTCGTCACCTTCCGGAATGGAGTCCGGCGTGTAGTCCGTCCCCTTCACGTGCACGTCGGGCTTGAGGGCTCGGATGATGGTCCGCACGTTCGGCTCATCGAAGACGACGACGCGGTCCGTGCAAGCCAGCGCCGCGACCAGCTCCGCGCGCTCCGCTTCCGGGATGTGCGGACGGCCCGGCCCCTTGTAGGCCCGGGTGGAGGCGTCCGAGTTCACCGCCACCACCAGCACGTCCGCCAGGGCCTTTGCCCCTTCCAGGTAGCGGACGTGACCGACGTGCAGCAGGTCGAAGACGCCGTTGGCCAGGGCCACCGTGCGGCCCTGCTCGCGCCAGCGTTCCCGTTCCTCCGCGATGGCGGCGAGGGGCCGAAGCTTGTCCAAGGTGTTCATCTTGAGCTCCGCAGCGCTTCGAGGAGTTCTTCGCGGGAGACCGTCGCCGTGCCGGGCTTCTGCACCACCAGCGAGCCCGCGACGTTCGCGAGCCTGGCGGCTTCACCGAACGAGGCTCCGGCCGCGAGTGACAACGCGAAGCTCGCGATGACCGTGTCGCCCGCTCCCGTCACGTCCACCGCCGACTTCGCTCCGTGCACGGGGATGAGGTCCACGCCGCCCTTCGCGTCGAAGACGGCCATGCCATGCCGGCCTCGCGTCACCAGCAGTGCCTGGCAGCCCAGCTTGCGGACCGCTTCGTGGCCTGCCTCCAGGAGCTCTTCCTTCGTGCGCACCGGACGGCCCGTGAGCGCTTCCAGCTCCGGCTCGTTGGGCTTGCACACCGTGAGGCCCGCGAAGGCGGCGAGCGCGTAGCGGCTGTCCACGCAGACCGGGAGGCCGTCCGCGGCGAGCTTTCGCAACACGGTCCGGACCTCGTCGCTGACGACGCCCGCGCCGTAGTCAGAGACCACCACCGCGTCCGCTTCCTTCGCCGCGACCTCCACCTGCCTGGCGATGGCCTTGCGCATCCGGGGCGGGAGGGGGCCTCGCTGGCCCCGGTCGACCCGGAGCATCTGCTGCCTCGTCGTGCTGATGCCCCCCGCGAGGATGCGCGTCTTCGTCTCCGTCTGGATGCTCCGGCTGCTGACCGCGTCCAGCCGGATGTCCGCGGCTTCGAAGAGCTTGCGCAGCTCGCTGCCCATCGAGTCCACGCCCAGGGCGCCCACCGCCGTCACCTGCCCCGACAGCGCGCGGATGTTGGCCGCCACGTTGGCCCCGCCTCCGAGCTTCACCTCCGAGGACTCGTACCGGACGATGAGCACCGGGGCCTCGCGGCTCACCCGGTCCGTCTGTCCGTAGAGGTAGTGGTCGGCGACCAGGTCTCCCACCAGCAACACCCGACGGCGCGCGAAGGCGAGTGGCAGGCGCGAGGACGAAGCTGCCGGACGTGAAGACGGGGCCGCTGGCATGGCCGCGCGTTGTCCCACAGCGGTCCAGCCCTCACAAGTCGCGCGTCTCTCCCGCAAGCCCGAGCGCCCGCTTCAGCTGCGCTTCGCCCTCCAGGACCTCCACTCCCAGGCGCACCACCCAGGCCTCGAAGCCGGCGGGCAGGCGCACCGCGTCCTTCTCCGTCGTCACCACGAGCGCTCCCTGCTGGCGGGCCCGGACTTCGACCTGGCGAAGCTCGTCCGCCGTGAAGCGATGGTGATCCGGGAAGAGGGCCGCGTCCCGGACCTCCGCTCCGAGCGTGGTCACGGTCTTCAGGAAGCCTCCGGGCCTGGCCAGCCCCGCCAGGGCGAGGACCGGCTTTCCTTCGAGCGCGTTCGTCGCGTGCTCGATGCCTGAAGGATCCCACCACCCCGTGGGCCCATAGCGCGTCCGGACCCTGGGGGCGGTCACTGCTTCGAGCCAGGGGTTGGGGGCGGCGTCTCCCGAGGCGGCTCTCAGCCAGAGGAGCGTGGCGCGGCGCAGGGCCGATGGGGGCTCTCGCAGCGGGCCTCTTGGGAGCAGCTGGCCGTTGCCCAGCCCCACGGCTTCGTCCACGACCACCAGGTCTTCGTCACGGTGCAGGCGGCGGTGCTGGAAGCCGTCATCCAGCAGGACCGTGTCCAGGCCGAAGTCGTCCCTGGCCCGGAATGCAGCCGCGACGCGGTCCGCTCCCACGAAGAGCCGGGCCCTCGGACACCGGCGTGCGAGCAGCAGGGGTTCGTCTCCGGCTTGTGTCACCTCGGGCAGGGGCTCCGCTCCCGTGAAGGTGAGTGGCTCCTGGGACTCACGTCCGTAGCCTCGGGTGAGGATGCCGACCTTGCGCCCTTCGCGGATCAGCAACTCCGCGAGATGGAGGACCGCCGGTGTCTTGCCCGTGCCTCCAACGTTGAGGTTGCCGAGGGAGATGACCCGCAGGCCTTCGACTTGTTCAGCTCGCTTCAGTCCCGAGTCGTAGAGGGCGCCACGGAGGCGGACCGCTCCGCTGTAGGTCCAGGACAACAGCGTGAGCGGTGACAGGAGGGCACGACGGGTCCAGGGCTCCGGTGCCGGCGGATAGAAGATCCGCTCCAGGGCCGTGGGTCCGCCCGTCATCGCCGTGGCTCCGCTGCCTTCTCATAGAGGGCCAGGATGTCCCGGGCGATGTGCTCGTTCGTCGGGTGCCGGGTGCCTGCCTTTGCTCCGGACAGCGCGGCGGTGAGGACGGCTTCCACCGTGGGCGCGTCCACCTTCGCGTCCGCCAGTTCGGGGAGCGCTCCCTCGTTCACCGCGACCACTCGGACTCCGCAGGCCCTGGCCTGGGCCGCGGCCCTCGCGCTCCAGTCGTTTCCCAAGCCGAGGATCCAGACTTCATCCAGGGCCTGTAGCCACTTCGCGAAGTCCGCTCCCTGCTGGTAGCCCGCGAACGTCACCTGTTCGGTGAGGCCTCGCTCCGACACCTGCTTCCGGGTCGCTTCGAGCAGCGCCCCATCGCCCACCAGCACGAGGCGGGCTTCGGGACGTTGCTGTCGGAACGCGGCGAAGGCTTCGACTCCCAGCGAGTGCCGGCGGCTCTGCTGGAACGTGGAGATCATCCCCACCAGGTGCGTGTCCTCGAGGCCCAGGGTCCGGCGGAGGGCCTTGCGGTCCTTGGGGGGCTCGAACATCGGGTCCACCAACGCGGGCAGGACCTGGACGGGGCGATGCCGGCCTTCGAGCTTCTGCGTCAGGTGGCTCGCGGGCACCGTGTACGCGGCGGCTTCGGGCAGCGAGGAGCGCAGCGACCGGGGCGCGTGGATGGAGCGGATCCGCACCGCTCCTTTCGGCGTTCCCCAACGCGCCACGAGATGATCATGGGTGAAGTGGGCGTGGACCACGTCCACCGTCCTGCGGCGGAGGGCTCGCAGGTCGCTCCAGATTTCCCAGGGTGGGGACTTCACGGACAACGTCAGGCCTCCGTCGTCCAGGAGGCCCAGCTGTTGGAATCTGGGGACGGCGGGCTCCTCGGCGGCGATGTCCCGGCGCTTGCGGTCCACCGCCACCGTGACTTCGTGGCCCAGGGCCCGCTGCGCCTGGGCCAGCAGCGCGACGTTCTCCGCCGGGCCGCTCCAGAAGGGACTCGCCAGCAGGTGCAGGATGCGCATCAGCGGTTCACCAGCGAATGGTAGAGGTCACGGAGCGCCCGGGCTTCGTGCTCGACGCCGCAGCGGCTGCGCGCTTCCTCTTGTGCGTTGCGGCCGACCTGACGAGCCCGCTCCGGTTCGCGGGTCAGTTCGTCCAACAGGTCGCGCAGGCCCTTCACGTCTCCGGGCTCGAAGAAGAAGCCCGTGCGGCCGTGCTCGATGAGGGTGTCCAGGTACGGCAGCTTCGAGGCCACCACGCAGCACCCGGAGGCCATCGCCTCCATGTGCACCAGCGAGTAGCCCTCCGCGTAGGAGGGATGCACCAGGATGCTCAGGCCCTGGTACCAGGGCTCGATGGTGGACTGCTCTCCCGCGAGGAGCACCCGGTCCTCGATGCCCTGGCGCAGCCCGTTCACCCAGGCCAGGTCCGGCCCCTTCGCGAGCCCCACCAGCACCGCCTGCCAGTCCGGCCGCCGCGGCAACAGGGGCCTCAACGCTTCGATGAAGTCGCCCTGCCCCTTCTCCTTGCGGATGCGTCCGATGACGCCAATGCCGTAGCGGCCTCCCTGCTGGAGCCGGGCCCAGGCCGCGTCGCGGTCCTCCGGTGGATGGAAGCGCTGCAGGTCGATGCCGTGCGAAATCACCGTGGAGGGGAGCGCGATGGCGTCGGAGACCTGCTTCGTGAGCGACACGAGCGCGTCCGCGCCCCGGGCCAGCCAGCGGGTGAAGCGCGTGGGGGCCACCGACGTGTGTCTCGTGAAGACAAGTTGGACCCTTCCTCCCAGCGCCTTCAGGAGCATTCCCGCCAGCAGCTCGTTGTTCCGGTGCGCGTGCCAGACGATGGGCTCCTGGTGCGAGCGGCGGATCAGCTCTCCCCAGGTGATGCGCGGCAGGGCTTCCGTCAGGCCGGAGCCGATGACCCGTGTCTCGTCGCCCTGGGCCAGCGCTGGCACCACGGACTCCACGTGCCGGGTCACTCCCGTGTAGCGCTTGTGGAAGTGTGGATGGACGATGAGTGTCATCGAGGCGCCCTCCTTAGCGCGGCCATTGCCTCCGCGTTGCGTTCACTGGCTCCGGAGATGCGGCGCACCGTGGCTTCGGCCCGGGCTCCCAGCTGCTGCCGTCGCTCGGGATGGGCGAGGAGGTCCTCCAGCGCGGCGTGCAGGGCTTCTCCGTCCGCCACTTGAATGCCTCCGTTGCCTTGCAGCACCGCGACGCTGTCGCGGAAGTTGTCCATGTGCGGGCCGAACAACACCGGCCTGCCCTGCCCCGCTGGCTCCAGGATGTTCTGGCCGCCTCGCTTCGTGAACGAGCCTCCCACGAACACCACCGTCGCCAGGCGATAGGCTCGCGACAGCTCGCCCATCGAGTCCATCACCACCACCGGCGCTCGCTCCGGGTTGCCCCGCGAGCGCAGGCCCACGGTCAGGTTCCGCTCCCTTGCGAGGGTCTGGATCCGCTCCGCCCGGTTCAGGTAGCGCGGCGCGATGACCAGGCTCAGCGTGGGCCAGCGTTCCCGTAAACGCTGATACACCTGCAATAGGATTTCTTCCTCGCCCTCGTGCGTGCTCCCCGCGAGCCACACGGGATCCGCTGCGGTCAGGCCGAGGGCGGCTCGCAGGGCTTCATCCTCGGGGGCCGGTCCCGCCGCGAGGGCGTCGAACTTGGTGTTTCCGGTGGTGAGGACCCGCTCGGATGGTGCTCCGAGGGCCTTCGCTCTTTCGGCTTCCTCGTCCTGCCGCATCAGCAGCAGGTCCAGGTCCTTCAGCGGGTTCTCGATGAGGCCGAAGAGCGTCCGGTACTTCCCCACGTTCGCGGGGGAGAAGCGCCCGTTGGTCATCACCACGCTCGCTCCGGATTGCTTCGCGGCTCGGATGAGGTTGGGCCAGACCTCCGTGTACTCGAGGACGAGGAGGTCCGGTTGGAGGGCTCGCACCGCCCTTCGCGTCGCGCCCCAGAGGTCGTAGGGCACGTACACGACTCCGTCGATCTGCTTCGCCAGGCGGTCCCTTGCCATCGCGTGGCCGCTGTCCGTCATGGTCGAGAGCACGATGCGGCAGCCGGGGAAGCGCTGGCGCAGGGGGCCGAACATGGGCGCCAGGGCCAGCAGGTCTCCCGCGCTGGCTCCGTGCAGCCACAGCAGCGGGCCTTCTCCCCTTGGGATGTCGCCCGGCCCGTAGAAGCCCAGCCTCTGCTTCAGCCCGTGACGCGTCTTCCGGTACACGCAGAGCACCGGAAACAGCAGCGCGAAGAGGACGTAGGTGGCGACGACGTAGAGCAGGCGCATGGGCGACGTCCCGCGCTCTATCAGATGCCCGGCGGTCTCGGCACCACTCGCACCGGGCTGGGGACCAGCCAGGGCCGCCACTCATGGCCGAAGAAACGTCCGGGCGCGTGGGCCCAGACCTCCACCTGGACTGCTCCGGGACCGGTCAGCTCGATGTGCTGCCCGTCGGGTTGCAGGCGGCCGTCGCCCCACACCCGGACCTCCAGCGTGCCTGGGGTGTGTTCCGGGAGGCGGACCGTCAGCACCGTGCCCACGGGGGCTTCCCTCGTGTTCGCGTCGAAGCCTTCCAGGGTGAAGCCCTCAGGGGCTCCGAGCGCACGGAAGACGCAGAGGGCCTGACCACTCGCCAGCGCCTGCGTGACCTGGGTCGCGGCTTCTCGCGCGTTCTGGGACAGGGGGCCCTTCAGCACGTCCGGCGGGAGTTCCATGTCGAGCGCGTTGAAGATGTCCTCGTACGCGGGCACGCCGTGCGCGTCATTGCCACACAGGGCGATGCGCTTGCGCTCTCGCGCCAGCTCCAGGAAGCGCTCTGTCGGGCGTGGCTCCGGGACCGCGAGCAGCATCACGCCGTGCACCGGATTCACCAGGGAGGCCCCCACCGCGGGCAGGAGCCGGCTCACGGGGCTTCGCAGTGCCTGCCGGAAGAAGGTGTCCGCGGAGTACAACTCGAAGCCCGAGACCTGATGCGCTGTCGCTTCGTCCTTCCAGGGGTTCTTCGTCTGGACCGGATGCGCGAGGACCGCCGTCCCTCCGGCGGCTTCCACCGCGGCCACCGCCTGCTCCGGTGGCCCCCAGGGCTTCACGCCTTCGATGGGCCGCTGCATGCCGAACGCGGCCAGGTGGCCCGCGTTGGTCGAAATCTCCACTCCGGGGATGAGCAGCACGCCGTCCACCCAGGTCGCGGCGGGCGGCTTGAAGTCGTTGTGGTCGGTGAGCACCACGAAGTCGAGGCCCGCGGCCTTCGCCGCCCGGGCGACCTTCGCGGGCGTCCCGTTCCCGTCCGAGCGCGTGGTGTGCACGTGGTACGCGCCGCGGATCCACGGCTTCGTGTTCGGTGCGGGCTCGACCACAGGGTAGTCCGCGAAGCCCGCCGCGAAGGCGAAGAAGCCCGCGACTCCCAGGAGCAGGAACAGCACACCGAACACGGCTCGGATCGCCAGGGCGAGGGGCCGCTTCGCCGTGCCCGCCTTGCTCACGCCGCTCCCCGCTCGACAGGGCCTGACGTCTGCAGGCGCCACATGGCGGCGTAGCGGCCTTCCTTCTGGAGCAGGTCCGCGTGGCGTCCGCTCTCCACGATGCGGCCCGCCTCCACCACGTGGATGACGTCCGCGTTCGTCACCGTGGACAGCCGGTGCGCGATGACCAGCGCCGTCCGGCCGGGGAGCACCTTCGCCAGCGCGGCCTGCACCTCTCGCTCGTTCTCCGGATCCAGGCTGCTGGTCGCTTCGTCCAGCACCAGCACCGGGGCCTTGGACAGCACCGCCCTCGCGATGCACAGGCGCTGGCGCTGGCCTCCGCTCAGGGTGACGCCTCGCTCGCCGATGCGCGTGTCGTAGCCCTGCGGCAGGCCCTGGATGAAGGCGTCCGCGTTCGCCACCTTCGCCGCGGCCTCCACTTCCTCTTTCGTCGCTTCCGGCTTCGCGTGCCTCAGGTTCTCCAGCACGGTGCCGTGGAAGAGCAGCGGTTCCTGCGTCACCAGCGCGAACTGACTCCGGACGCTCGCCGCCGTGTACGTGTCCGCGTCCACGCCATCCAGGAGGATGCGCCCCTGCTGGGGACGCTCGAAGCGCAGCAGCAGCGAGGTCACCGTGCTCTTGCCGCCTCCGCTGCCTCCCACCAGCGCCGCCACCTGCCCCACCTTCAGGTCCAGGGTCAGCCCGTCCAGCGCGCGGCGCTCGCCGTAGAAGAAGCGCACGTCCTCCATGCGCAGCGACTCATGCAGCGCGGGCGCCGGCACCGCGTTCGCGGCGTCCTCCACGGGGTGCTTCAGGTCGAGCAGCGCGAAGAGGCGCTCTCCCGCCGCTCCCGCCTGCACCGCGAACTGCGTCACCCGGCCCAGGTCCTTCACCGGCTGGTACACGAGGATGACCGCCGTGAGCAGCGACAGGAGCGCCTCCGGCTCCATCGCCCGCGTCGCCGCCGCGTACCCCAGCGCTCCCGCGAGCGCCGCCGCGGCGAGCACCTCCATCACCCCCGGCACACCACCTCGCGCCCAGGCCGCGCCCACCACCGCTTCCTCGTGGGCCTTCGCGTAGGACTCGAAGCGCGCCAGCTCCGCCTCCTGGCCGTTGAAGGCCTGGATGGTGCGCAGGCCTCCGAGCCCTTCGTGCAGCTGGCCCGCGAGCTGCCCCAGGTGGGCCTGCCCTTCTCGCGTTCCCTTCAGCACCTTGCGCGTCAGCTTCGAAGCGGGCAGCGCCGCCAGCGGAATCACCGCCAGCATCAGCCCTCCGAGCACCGGGCTCATCGCCAGCGCCACGCCCGCGAGCACCACCACCTGGATGGTGTCCCGCAGGTACGAACCCACCGTGTACATGGCGGCCAGCTCCACCGCCATCACGTCCGAGGAGAAGCGGCTGAGCAGGTCTCCCGTCCGCTCCTTCGAGAGCTGCGACGGCGACAGCGCCGTGAGCCGCAGGAACAGGTCGCGCCGCAGGTCCTTCACCACTCGCTGCGCGAACAGGCCCATGAAGTAGAACTGGCCCAGGTACCCCACGCCCTTCACCGCGCCCACCGCCAGCACGAACACCGGGAAGCCCCAGAGCGCCGCCTCGCGCGGCAGGTCCGCCAGCCACGGCACCCGGTGCGCGCTCGCGAAGCCTTCCTCTCCTCCCGACAACAGGAAGCGCAGCGCCGGGCCCAGCAGGTACGCGTACGCGCCCGTCGCGAGCCCCAACACCGCCATGCACGCGAAGGCCAGGGCGAGGATTCCCGCGTGCGGCTTCGCGTACCGGAGCAGCCGCCAGAGCGCGTGATGCATGACTACTTCACCACCTTCTGCAACGCCGCCCTCGCGAGCACCGAATACGGGTTCAGCTCCAGCACCTTCATCAGCTTCTTTCGCGCGAGCGGCGCGTCAGCCAGGTCGATCTCGATGATGGCCGCGATGATCTGCGCCCGCTCCAGGTACGGGTCCAAGGTCAGCGCCTGCTTGAGCACCTTGCGCGCCGCGAGCGCCCGCTGCATCAGCGACCCGGGCGACCCCCGGTATTTCGCCCAGGCGAGGTACGAGTAGTACTCGGGCTCGCTGCCGTTGAGCGACACCGCTTCCTCGAAGCCCTGGATGGCCGCCTTGTAGTCGCCCCGCTTCATCGCGGACTCGCCCCGGCGCAGCGCGAGCTCCGCGTCCACGTTGATGGCGGTCGCGCGGCCCACCACTTCCTGCCGGCTGAAGAAGTACTGGAGATAGGCGCGGCGCTTCTCGTCCACGCTCAGCACGCGGTACGCCGCGGACAGCTTCTCCTGCACCTGCTCCAACAGGTCGCGCAGGTCGGAGATGTCGAACTCCGCGTAGGTGTCCGGGTGAAAGCGCATCGCCGTCTCGTGGTACGCGCGCTCCACCGCTTCCTTGTCGGCCGCGAGGTCCAGGCCCAGCCCGCCGAAGTAGCTGCGCGTGATGATGCGCACCGCTTCCTCGCGCAGCGCCGCCGCCGTCTCCGCAGGCAGGCTCTTGCGCTTGCGCGGCGCGATGACGTCCGGCACCGCCGCCGCGCTCAGCACGTCCGACCCCGTGGCCACCGGCGTCGCGGAGAACGTCACGCCGCCCGTCAGCTTGAGGAACCACAGCAGTGTGTACGCCGCGCGCAGCTCCGCGCGCCCGTGCGCCAGCAGGTCCTTGAGCACGATGCGGCCATTCACCTGCATGGCCAGCTTGATGTCCTCCGTGTCCAGCGCCATCGACTGGAGGTCCCGACCGAAGTCCGCCGAGCGCACCGGGTACTCGTTCAGGTGCGCCTTGAGCGCGCCCGCCACCACCCGCAGGGGCATCCGCTTGCGCGCGGCCTCCAGCAGCGGCGCCAGGGCGGGCTGATCCACGGAGGCCACTTCGGAGGAGAACTCGTCGCCCGCGTAGAACGCGTAGCGGCCCTCGCGCATGGCCAGCACGCGTCCGAGCCGATCCCTCGTGAAGTCGCGCAGGAGCGCCAGCAGGTCCTCGCCCACCGCCTCCACGCCCACGTCCGCCAGCGCCGCGCCGATGCGCAGCCCGGAGGCGAGCGACTCCACCACCGGCTGCTCCTGCGCCTCCGTGAGGACCTTCCGCTCACGCAGGAAGCGGGGCAGCGCGTCCTCCCTCGCGGAGGAGTCGAAGTTCACCGGCCCGCCTCGCAGGAAGTACACCCGGCGCGACAGCCCCTTGAGGGCCACCACCAGCACGCCGTCACGGCGCAGCCGGTAGAGCGAGTGCAGCAGCGCCGGCAGCGGGAAGGCCTTCAGCTCTCCCGCCGCCACCGCGGGGCGCGACAGCGTGGCGGCCAGGCCCGTGAGCGGGACGGCCTGGGCGGCCTTCACCAGCGCCTCCAGGCGGGGCACCAGCTCGCCCGGCTTGAGCGGATCCGGGATGTACGCGTTGACCTTCAGGTCCAGCACCGAGCTCACGCCCTTCGCGCGGCCCAGGTGTCCCTTGTCGATGGCCACGATGGGCACCCGCCCGCCCTGGCTGTGCCCTCGGATGAGGTGCACGACGTGCTGCCCCTCCACGCGCGGCAGGTCCACGCCCAGCACCACCACGTCCGGGTTGTCCGCCGAGAAGTGCTCCAACGCCATCACGGCGTCATTCACCGCCCGAACGGTGTACCCGGCCTGCGAGAGCAAGCCCGTCAGGTGCTCCAGGGTCGGGGGGTGGCTCTCAGCGAGCAGAAGCGTCTTCAAGGGGGCCGCAGTCTACAACCTCCCTCCCTCCGCGCATCAGCTACGATGAGGGTCTTGCCTCCCATGACGCAGCCATCCTCCCCCCGCATCCTCGTCGTGGCCGGCGAGGCCTCCGGCGACACCCACGCCTCGGAGCTCGTCGCCGCCCTCCAGGCCCTGCGCCCGGACCTCACCTTCTTCGGCATGGGAGGCGCCCGGCTGGCCGCCCGGGGGGTGGAGCTCATCCACGACGCCCGGGAAGTGTCCGTCATGGGCATCACCGAGGTGCTCCCCCGCATCCCCCGCATCCTGCGGATCATGAAGGACCTGGCCCAGGCCGCCGAGGAGCGCCGCCCCGACTGCGCCATCCTGGTGGACATCCCGGACTTCAACCTGCGGCTGGCCAAGAAGCTCAAGGCCCTGGGCATCCCGGTGGCCTACTACGTGTCCCCGATGATCTGGGCCTGGCGCCGGGGTCGCGTGCGCACCATCCAGCGGCTGGTGGACCGGATGCTCTGCATCCTGCCCTTCGAGGAGGACTTCTACCGGGAGGCCGGGGTGCCCGCACGCTACGTGGGAAGTCCCGTGCTGGAGCAGATGCCCAAGTCCGCCAGCGCCCGCGAGTTCCGCCAGCGCCTGGGCCTGCCCGAGGACGCTCCCACGCTCGCGCTGCTGCCCGGCAGCCGGATGAGTGAGATCCGCCGCATCCTCCCCACTCTCGTCGGGGCCGCGAAGCAGCTCGTCTCCGAGCGGCCCGGCCTCCAGGTGGTGGTGCCGGTGGCGCCCACCATCGCGAAGGAGGAAATCCTCTCCCGCTTCGAGGGCAGCGGCGTGACGCCGGTCCTGGTGGTCGGGCGCGCCCCGGAGGTGGTGGGCGCGAGCGACGCCGCGGTGGTGGCCTCCGGCACGGCGGTGCTGGAGGCGGGGCTGATGGAGCGGCCGCTCGTCGTGGTGTACCGCGTGTCGCTGGTGACGTACTGGGTGGGCCGGCTGATGCTGAAGGTGGCCTTCGTGTCGCTCATCAACCTGCTGGCGGGCCGGCGCGTGGTGCCGGAGCTGCTCCAGGGGGAGATGACTCCGGAGAACATCGCCTCCGAGGTGCGGCGCGTGTGGCTGCCCGGCGAGCCCCGCGACGCCATGGTCCAGGGCCTGGCCGAGGTGCGCGGGCGCCTGGGCGAGGTGGGGGCCGCCCACCGCGCGGCCCAGACGGTGCTGGAGCTGCTGCCCCCGCGCCCTGTCTCCTGAGCCGGAGAACCGACCGGGTTGGCGTCGGTTCTGCTGTTCCAGCGCCGGGTTTGGGGTATGTCCGCCGGGTCATGAACCGTGCGCTGGTCTGCATCCCCACCTACAACGAGCGGGAAAACATCGGCCCCATCACCCAGGCGGTGCTGGCGGCGGACCCCCGTGTGGACATCCTCGTCGTCGACGACAATTCGCCCGACGGGACGGGGCAGCTGGCGGACGAGCTGGCCGCGAAGAACCCTCGCGTGCGCGTGCTCCACCGCGAGAAGAAGGAGGGCCTGGGCCGCGCGTACCTGGCCGCCTTCCGGTGGGCCCTGGCCGAGGGCTACACGTTCATCCTGGAGATGGACGCGGACTTCAGCCACGACCCGCGCTACCTGCCCACCTTCCTGGATGCCGCGGAAGGCGGCGCGGACCTGGTGCTGGGCTCGCGCTACGTGGATGGCGGCGGCACGGTGAACTGGGGCGTGGGCCGGAAGATCATCAGCCGCGGCGGTTCGCTCTACGCGCGCAGCATCCTGGGCGTGGACGTGCGCGACCTCACCGGCGGCTTCAAGTGCTTCAACCGCCGCGTGCTGGAGAGCATCAACCTGGATGAGGTGCGCAGCACCGGGTACGCGTTCCAGATCGAGTTGACCTACCGCACCCTGCGCAAGGGCTTCACCGTGCGCGAGGTCCCCATCGTGTTCGAGGACCGGCGCGTGGGGCACTCGAAGATGAACAAGAAGATCTTCGTCGAAGCGCTGGGCATGGTCTGGAAGCTGCGCTTCACGGTCTAGAGCACCATGACGATGTCCGGGATGGTGTCCACCTTCCTCGTGTCGCTGTCCGCCATCTTCTTCGTGGTGGACCCGATTGGCGTCGTGCCGCTGTTCCTGGCGATGACGGCGGGGGACACCAAGCAGCAGATACGAAGCACCGCCCTGCGCGCCTGTCTGGTGGCGTGCGGGATGATGCTGTTCTTCGCCGTCTTCGGCCGCGTCATCTTCCAGGTGTTCGCCGTGTCGCTGGGCGCCTTCCGCGTGGCGGGCGGCATCCTGCTCCTGATTACGTCCCTGGACATGCTGCGCGCCCGTCCGTCCTCCACGCGCACCAGCCCCACGGAAGAAGAAGAGGGCGTGGTGAAGGAGGACGTGGCCATCGTCCCGCTGGCCATTCCGCTGCTCGCGGGGCCGGGCGCCATCGCCACCGCCATGGTGCTGATGGCGCGCTCCGGGACGTCCTTCGTCTCCGCGCTGCCGGTGGTCGCGGCGGTGGTGCTGACCTTCACCGCGACCTACTTCATCCTCAACGCGTCCAGCCTGGTGCAACGGGTGCTGCGTCAGTCCGGCGTCGCCATCCTGGAGCGCGTGTCAGGGCTCATCCTGGCCGCCATCGCGGTGCAGTTCATCGCGGACGGGGCGAAGGACCTGCTCAAATAGCGTCCGCGCCCGCCACCCACACGGCGCCGTCCTTGCGCACGGTGCCCTGGGGACGGCCCTCCATGGTGAGGCGGTCCGGGCTGGAGCGCTGCGCGTCGTACGCGTAGCCGCCCTGGACCTCCTGCAGGTACACCACCACGGCGTCCACCACGTTCTCCTGCACGACCTTGAACGACTCGTTCGCGCACTGGGTGTCGCCGGTGAAGAAGCGCTCCAGCGTGGCCTCCTCCGGGTGGCGCACGTAGACGACCACGGGGGCCCTCTCCTCCTTGCCCTCGGCGACGAACTTCTGGATGGCCTTCGCGGGCGCGGGCTGGCGCATCAGCGCCTGGAGGAGCGTGCACTTCTCGTCCTCGACCTCCACGCGCTGCGCATACGGCACGGTGCGCACGCAGCCCACCGTCCCCAGCAAGCCCAGGCCCGCCACGGCGAGCGCCCAACGGATGCGAGGAAGTTCCACCATGTGACACCTCAAGGCTTGCGCCAGCGAGGGGCGAAGGGCGCGTTCGTCAGGGACGGGTCCTCCACCGCGATGATGTATTCGGCGCGGCGGTTGGCCGCCTCCGCCGTCTCGTCCGGCGTGGGCACCGCCGGGGACTGCTCACCAAAGCCCTCGTAGAACACTGGTACCTTCAGGCCGCGCTGGCGGAAGTAGGACGCGATGCTCTTCGCCCGCTTGAGCGAAAGCTCGCGGTTGTCGTTCGTGCTGCCCACCGTGTCGGTGTGCCCGAGCACGTACAGGCGCAGCGACGCCCACCGGCCATACTTATTCAACGCCTCCGTGATGCTCTTGTAGCTGGCGTCCAGCTTGCCCTTCTCCGCCGGAGGAATGTCCGAGCGGCCGGAGGCGAAGGTCACCTCCTCATGCGGGATGTCCACCTGCCACGGGTACAGGTCCACGCCCGTGTAGAAGTCGGAGGTGTCGTAGGCCCTCAGGCGGATGTGCATCACCTTGCCCTCCGCCGGCAGCCACTTCACTTCCAGCGGCGTGCCCGCGGGCGCGCCCTTGAAGTCCACGTCGCCCGCGAAGGCCGTCTTGCCGGTGTCCATCTTCACCGTGACTTCCGTCTTCGCGGCCGGGCGGGACAGCGTGAAGCGCAGCTTGCGGCCGGGCACGTCCACGTCCTCCGGGCGCACCTCCATCTTCAGCGGGCCATTGAGCTCCGTGTCGAAGGAGAGCGGCATGGAGCCCGGCTCCGCCCCGCCCGGGAAGCGCACGGTGAGCTCGCCCTCGTAGTGGAACTTCCCTTCCGGCTGCTCCAGGGCGACGCGGCGGGTGATGCCCGGCTTGCCGCCCCCCTTGAGTTCCACCGTCTTGCCGTCGCTGCGCTTGAGCTTCACCTCGAAGCCGTCGATGGGCTCCTCGATATGGATGAGCAGCGCGGGCACGCCTTCACCCAGCGCTGCCTTGCCTTCCAGTGACACCCGGATGGCCTCCGCGGAGGCAGTGAGCGGCAGGCCCAGCAGGGCCACGAGAGGTAGGAGTCGGACGGACATGCGGCGTCAACCTCGGCGTCGCGGGGGGAGGTGGGGAGGCAACTCCAGCCCGGGGGAACGGATTCCCGCGGAAGCCTACCGCACGCCCACCAGGGTGATGCCCCGCGCGGTGGCCCCTGCGAAGAGGGCGGGTGCGTCCAACAGCACCGTGCGCCCTACCTCCAGCGCCAGCACCCGGGCGCCCACCTCCGCCATGACCTCCAGCGTGCGAGGCCCCACGGCGGGCAAATCAAAGCGCAGGTCCTGCTCCGGCTTGCAGCGCTTCACCACCACCGCGCCCGGGCCGCCCAGCTTCGCGCCCCGGCGGATGGTCTCGTCGGTGCCCTCCACGGCCTCCAGCGCGAGCACGTGGCCATCCCGCACCACCACCGTCTGGCCCACGTCCGCCTGCCCCAGGAGCACCGCGACCTCCCTGCCGAGGGCCACGTCCTTCTCCTGCGCGGGCTTCAGCGCGGGGCCGGCCAGGTGCCCTTCGGGGCACAGCACCTCACCCAGGAAGTCCGTGGGCGCGATGATGGTGATGCCCTGGGCCTCGAAGTCCGCGGCCACGGCGCGCAGGAGCGCGTCATCCCGGAAGCTGCGCAGGCGGGAGATGATGCGCACCGCGCCCAGGTCCGGCCGGGCCTCCGTGAGCGCGCGCACGTGGCCGATGCCGCCCGCCATGGCCGCCCGGGTGACGCCCGCCTGGCGGAAGACCTTCTGGATGCGGCCCACCTGCCCCACGCGCACCCAGGCGAAGTGGCCGACCTCCTGCTCCAGCGCCGGGTCCGTCTCTCCCCGGTGCGCGGCCACCACCACCTCCAGGCCGCGCGCACGGGCGGCCCGCGCGAAGAGGAAGGGAAGCTGGCCGTTCCCGGCGATGAGCCCGATGCGCTCCACCCACTCCCCTTTCGTTCCCTCGTGAAAGGGCCTAGCGCGTGACGCCGCGCTTGCTCGTCTCCACGAACCGGACCAGGTGCTCCACCTCCGGGTGGCCGGAGAGCTCCCCGCGAAGCTGCGCGAGCGCGTCCTGGAGGCCCAGCTTGGAGCGGAAGAGGATGCGGTAGGCCTCCTTCACGCGGCCAATCTGCTCCTCGGTGAAGCCGCCGCGCTCCAGGCCCACGGTGTTGAGGCCCACCAGCGTGGCCCGGTCCCCCTGCACGGTGCAGTACGGGGGCACGTCCATGGTGACCATGGAGCCGCCGGAGATGAACGCGTAGCGCCCCAGCCGGGTGAACTGGTGCACCGCCACGAGGCCCGAGATCTTCACCGAGTCCTCCACCACCACGTGGCCCGCGAGCGCGGCCCCATTGGCGAGGAGGACTTCATTGCCCACGATGCAGTCGTGCGCGATGTGGCTGTTGGCGAGCAGCAGGTTGCGGTGGCCCAGGCGAGTGGCCCCGCCGCCGGCCACCGTGCCCAGGTTCACCGTGACGAACTCACGGATTTGGTTCTCGTCGCCAATGACGAGCTCCGTGTCCTCGCCCGCGTACTTCAGGTCCTGGGGCGCCGCGCCCACGGAACAGAACTGGAAGAGGTTGTTGCGCTCCCCCAGCGTGGTGCGGCCCTCGATGACGACGTGCGGCCCGATGCGGGTGCCCGCGCCAATGACGACCTGCGGCCCGATGACCGAGAACGGCCCCACCTCCACGGTGTCGTGGAGCCGGGCCCCCGGATGGACGACCGCGGTGGGATGAACCTGCGCCATGTCCTTCTCTCCTCAGCAGCGCGAATGACGCGCCCTACGGCGCCGCGCTCTCGTCGCCCTTGGCGGCCTTGTTCTTGTCCACCACGGTGGCGAGGAACTCCCCTTCCGCCACCTTGGCGCCATCCACCGACGCCACACCCTTGGTCTTCCAGATGGCGCCCTTGTGGCGGATGACTTCAATGTCCAGCTGGAGCCGGTCTCCGGGCACCACCGGCTTGCGGAAGCGCGCGTTGTCCACGCCCATCAAGTACGTGACGAGCCGCGTCGGGTCCATGGCTTCCGTCTTATACGCAAGGATGGCCGTCGCCTGGGCGAGCGCCTCCAGGATGAGCACGCCCGGCATCACCGGGTGCCCCGGGAAGTGGCCGTTGAAGAAGGGCTCGTTGATGGTGACGTTCTTGTAGGCCGTGAGCTTCTGGCCCGGCACGATTTCCACCACCCGGTCCACCAGGAGGAACGGGTAGCGGTGCGGCAGCAGCGCCTGGATCTCGCCAATGTCCATCATCCGCCCTTCTCCTTCTCCAACAGCTCCACCCTCTTGCGAAGGGCACGCACTTCCTTGAGCAGGTCCGCCAGCTGCCCCGACGCGGCGCTGGCGCGCAGCCATTCCTTGTGGGGGATGGCGGGGCTGCCACTGACGACCTGCCCGTCTGGAACGTCATGGGCGACGCCGGACTGCGCGCCCACCTTGGCCAGGTCTCCCACGCGGATGTGGCCCACCACGCCCACCTGCCCCGCCAGCACCACGCCGGTGCCCACCTCCGCCGAACCCGACACACCCGCCTGCGCGCAGATGAGCGACAGCGGGCCCACGCGCACGTTGTGGGCGATCTGCACCAGGTTGTCGAGCTTCGTCCCGCGGCCCACCACCGTTTCACCCACCGTCGCGCGGTCGATGCAGGTGCAGGCCCCGACTTCCACGTCGTCCTCGATGCGGACGATGCCCACCTGGGGAATCTTGAAGTGGCGGGGGCCGTCCTCGCCCTCCGCGTCGAAGGCGAAGCCGAAGCCGTCCGCGCCCACCACCGACGAGGCGTGGAGGATGACGCGCGAGCCCACCACGCACCCCTCACGCACCGTGGCGTGCGGGTAGAGCACGCAGTCGTCGCCGACGCGCGCGTCCTCCCCCACGTAGGCGCCGGGGTGCAGCACCGTGCGGGCGCCGACGTGGGCGCCCTTCTCCACCACCGCCCCGGCCTTCACCGTGGCCTCCGGGTGCACCGTGGCCTCCGGGTGCACGTGGGCGGCCGGGTGGATGCCCGCGGCGGGCCGGGGGGCCGGGTGGAACAGGGTGAGGAGCTTCGCGTAGGCCAGGTGCGGGTTGGGCACCCGCACCAGGGCCACGCCGTCACGAGCGGGGGCATCCGTCCCCACCAGCACCGCCGAGGCGCGGGTGGCCTCGAACTGCTTGCGGTAGCGGAGGTTGCCGTAGAACGACACCTCCCCCGGGACTGCCTCCTCCAGGCCGTTCAGGCCATGGACGAGCAGTCCGGGGTCGCCGAGCAGCTCACCCCGGACGTGGGTGGCGATGTCCCCCAGCCGGTGCGCGTTGGGTGCGGAAGGCACGGGGGTGTCCAACGCCTACTTCTTGACCGGGGCGTCCTTGGCCGCCGGCGCAGGCTTCTTGGAGGCGCTGTTGTTGTAGCTGCGCACGACCTCGTTGGAGATGTCGTACTGGGACAGCGCGAAGACGATGCCGGAGTCGCGCTTGTCCAGCACCATGCCCAGGCCGTCCCGCTCCGCGATGGACGCGATGACCTGGTCGATGCGGTTGACGATGGGCTCCATCTCCTGGCGCTCCTTGTTGGCGGCCTCGGCGCGGCTGCGCTCGTACTTCTGCGCCAGCTCCATCACCTTCTTCTGGAGCTCGGTGGCCTTCTGGGTGCGCGTGGCCTCGCTCATGGCGCTGGCCTGCTTGTCCAGGGTGTCCTTCTCCTTGCGGAGCGTCTCCTGCTCCTTGTCGATCTCCTTCTGGCGGTCCTCCAGCCACTTCTGGAGACGGGCCTTGGCGGCCTTGCCGTCATCCACCTCCAGCAGCACGCGCTGCAGGTCGACGTAGGCCACCTTGAGCTCGGCGGCCGAAGCGGCAACCGGGAGGGCGAGCGACAGGACAGCGGCGGCGGCCGCCAGGGTGCTTCGAAGCGACATGGGTCAAGGCTCCTCGGAAAGGGTGCTGCAGGCTCCGACGTCCGCCATCCCGGCCTGTTCACTTCCGCCCGGGTGGGGCGGAAAAGGGGTGGGCCGGGAAGGCCTTGGGGTCAATGCCTATCAGAAGAAGTTACCGATCGTGAACTCGAACAGGATGTTGTCGTCCGACGGCCGCTTGGTCAGCGGGATTCCCCACTCGAAGCGCAGGGGCCCGATGGGCGAGAACCAGCGGAAGCCGAAGCCCGCCGCGTGGAAGAGGCCCAGCGGCAGCTTGTCCTGCCGGTCCTCGAAGAACTTCTCGTTGGAGCCGAAGGCATTGCCGGCGTCGTAGAAGAGCACGCCGCGCAGGCCGGCCTTCTCGAAGATGGGGAACTCCAGCTCGAAGTTGAAGATGAGCTGCTTGTTGCCGCCCACCCGGAACTCGGTGACGTTGGCGTCCGGGTTGTCCGCGCGCGGCACGAGCAGCGTGGGGCTGATGCTGCGCAGGTAGTAGCCGCGGATCGTGTTGATGCCGCCCACGTAGTAGAGCTCGCTGATGGGCAGCGGCTTGCTGGAGTCCAGCTGCTGCACGTAGCCCAGCGTGGCGTTCGTCTTGAAGACGAAGCCGAGCGGCATGGGGAAGTACAGGCGCGAGTAGGCGGTGTAGCGGTTGAAGAGGAACGTGCCGCCCAGGAACGAGGGCGCCGTCTCCACCGAGCCGTAGTGGATGAAGCCGCGCGACGGGAAGAGGCGGTTGTCGCGCCGGTCGAAGGACACGGACAGGCGCAGCGCGCTGGTGACGCCGGACTGGAACTGGTTGGCGAGCAGCACCGCGCCAATGCCCTGCCCCGCCTGCACGTCCACGTACTCCCGCGAGTAGCCAACGGTGGCGAGCACGTCGTCCACCAGCTGGCGGCCCAGGGAGATGGTGCCGCCCGTGGAGTTGCGGATGAAGCCGTCATAGTCCGCCTGGACGCGGAAGAACTCCGCGGACAGGAGGTAGTTCGTGTCCAGGAAGTACGGGTCGTAGAACGACAGCTGGACAAGGGAGCGCAGGCCCGAAATCTGGGCGGACGCGGACACGCTCTGGCCCCAGCCGAGGAAGTTGTTCTGCGACACCTGGGCCGTGAAGATGAAGTTCTCCACGTTGGAGAAGCCCAGGCCCACCTGGAAGGTGCCCGTGGCCTTCTCCTTCACCTCCACCTGCAACACGATGGCGTTGTCGGAGCTGCCCGGGTGCTGGGTGATTTCGACGGTCTCGAAGAAGCCCAGCGCGGTGACGCGCTCGCGGCTGCGCTTCACGCCGGTGCCGTTGTAGAGCTCGCCTTCGTAGACGCGCAGTTCGCGGCGGATGACCTTGTCGCGCGTCTTCGTATTGCCGACGACGTCGATGCGCTCGATGTTGACGAGCGGGCCCTTCTGGATGTCGAAGGTGAGGTCCACCGTCCGGTCTTCCGCGTTCACGGAAGTGATGGGGTTGATGTTGGCGTACGCGTACCCCTTGTCGAAGTACACGTCGGAGATGTTGGAGATGTCCGTGGAGAGCTGGCCGCGGTTGAAGCGCTCCTTGGGGCGCGACTTCATCAGCCGCAGCAGCTCTTCCGGCGGGCGCTCCAGGTCGCCCGCGAAGTCGATCTTCCCGATGTCGTACGGCTCACCCTCGGTGATGTGCAGGGTGATGTAGATGTCGCGCTTGTCCGCGGACAGCTGCACGGTGGGCTTGTCCACGCGCACGTTGATGAAGCCGCGGTCGTAGTAGGCGATCTGGATGACGGCGAGGTCGCGCTGGAAGGCCTCCTCGCGGTAGGTGCCCTCGCCGGTGAAGAAGGACAGGAAGCCGCCCTCCTTCGTGATCATGGTCGCCTTGAGCTCCTCCGGGGACACCTTCTCCGCGCCCTGAAGGACGATCTGCTTCACCATCACCTTCGAGTGCTCGTTGATGATGTAGACGACGGTGACCGCGGCGCCGCCATCCACCGGCTCCAGCTTGTAGGTCACCTCCGCCAGGAAGTAGCCCTTCTCGACGTACTTCTCCTGGATCTTCTTCTGCGTGGCGCGCACGGCCTCGATGTCGAGGATGGTGCCGATTTTGAGATCCAGCTGCTCCTTCAGGTCCTCCGCGTTGAGCTCCTCGTTGCCCTGGAGCGCCACGGCGCGGATGGTGGGGCGCTCCGCCACGCGCACCACGTACGCGATGCCGTTGGCCATGCGCTGCGCGAGCAGCTGCACGTCCGTGAAGTAGCCCAAGGCCCAGATGGCGCGGAGGTCCTCCGCGGAGCGGTTGAGCGGATCACCGACCCGGGTGCGCATGGCACGGCGGACGGCCTCCGACTCCACCCGCCGGTTGCCCTCGATGCGGATCTCCACCACGCGATCCGAGGAGGAGACGTTCGTGTCCTCGTCGTCCGGAGAGGACGCCAGCGGCGCGTCCGCGCCCGAAGGAGAGCCCCCATCCGGAGGCGAAACGGGCGTGGCGGCGGGAGTGGACGGGGGGACGACGGCGGGCGAACCCGCGTCCACGTCCACCTGGGCGTAGGCGGAAACGGGCCCGAGCGCCCACAGGGCGACCGCCAGCAGCGGGAGCAATGACTTGCGCAGAACGGTGAGCCTCAAGTGCAGTCCGGCCAGGAAAAGGCGGGGCAATGTACGGGATGGGGGGAGGGCCCCTCAATCCAAAAGCGAGCGGCCATCAGGCCTCCGACACCTGCCCGCCAGCCAGTCTCAGGCGGCGGGGCATGGAGCGAGCAAGCGTCTCGTTGTGCGTGACGACGACGGCGGTGATGCCCAGGTCCCGGTTGACGTCCCGGAGCAGCTGGTGGATTCCCTCGCCTGTCGTGGGATCCAGGTTGCCCGTGGGTTCGTCCGCGAGCAGCACCGCGGGCTTGAGCACCAGGGCGCGCGCCAGGGCCACGCGCTGGGCCTCGCCGCCGGACAGCTCGCCGGGGCGGTGGTCCACGCGGCTGCCCAGGCCCACGCGCTCCAGGAGCTCCCGGGCGTAGGCGTACGACGGGCCGCGGTCCCTGCGCTGGATGAGCGCGGGCATGGCCACGTTCTCCAGCGCGGTGAACTCCGGCAGCAGGTAGTGGCTCTGGAAGACGAAGCCGATGGTGCGGTTGCGGAACTCGGCGATCTCCGCGTCGTTCATGGAGAAGACGGACTTGCCGTCGAAGAGGACTTCACCGGCGGCGGGGGCGTCCAGCGTGCCCAGCACGTGCAGGAAGGTGCTCTTGCCCGCGCCGGACGCGCCAATCATGGAGACGAGCTCGCCGGCGTTGATGTCCAGCGACACGTCGCGCAGCACGTCAATGCGCTTGCCGTGCAGGAAGTAGCTCTTGAAGACGTTGCGGATGGACAACAGCGCCATGGCTACTCCGCCTTCAGACCTTCCACCGGTTCCACGCTGCTCGCCTTGAGGGCCGGGTAGATGGACGCCAGGTAGGTGACGAGCACCGCGATGATCACCGCCAGCGCCGTCTGCACCGGTTCGATGCGCACCGGCAGCGCGGGGATGTAATAGACCTCCGGATCCAGCTTGATGCCGACCTTCTCGATGAAGAGGCACCACGCGAGGCCGGAGAACAGGCCCAGCACGCCGCCGGCCACGCCAATCTGGAGCCCTTCGGCGAGGAAGATCTTCACGATGCCGCCGTCCGGGACGCCCAGCGCCTTGAGGACGGAGATCTCCTTCCGTTTCTCCAGCACCAGCATGATGACCGTGGCGACGATGAGGCCCGCGGCGACGATGATGATGATGGACAGGATGATGCCCATCACCAGCTTCTCCAGGCGCAGCGCGGAGAAGAGGTTCTTGTTCATCTCGCCCCAGTCGCGCGCGCGGTAGGGGTAGCCGCCCAGCACGCGCACCACCTGGTTGGCGATGCGGCGCGCGTCGTCGATGTCCGCCACCTTCAATTCGATGCCGGTGGCGCCCTTCACGGCGAAGAAGTCCTGCGCTTCCTTGAGCAGGATGTAGACAAACTTGGAGTCGTACTCGTACATGCCCGAGTAGAAGACGCCCGCCACCCGGAACGCGCGGCTCTTGGGGATGGGCCCGGACGGCCCCAGCTCCGTGCCCAGCGGGGAGACGACGTTCACCCGGTCCCCCACCACCACGCGCAAGGACGCCGCCAGCTCCCGGCCGATGATGATGCCCGGCAGCACCGTGGGCTTCGCGGGCTTGGAGGGCTTGCCGATGATGGGGTCCTCCTCCTCGGCGTCCTTCCGGCCATCCGCGTCCTCCACCGCGCTGCTGGGGAGGATCTTCGCGGGCTGCTCCAGGTGGCCCAGGTCGCCGCCGGGCAGGATGTTCTCGGGCAGGTCCGTCACCGAGCCGACCGTGTGCGGGTCGATGCCCTTGATGATGACGCCGTCGACGTTGCCCTCCGAGGCGATCATCACCTGGTTGATGATGAAGGGCGTCTGGCCCACCACGCCGGGCACGCGCTTCACCTGCTGCATCACCTTGTCGTAGTCCGGAAGGTCCCCGGCGTAGCGCGACACCACCGCGTGCGCGTTGGTGCCCAGGATCTTCTGCTGGAGGTCGGCCTCGAAGCCGCTCATCACGCTGAGCACGATGATGAGCGCCATCACGCCCACGCCCACGCCGCCCACGGACAGCGCGGTCATCATCATGGTGGGCGACTGCTCATGCAGCTTCATCCGGTGCTGCGCGGACGCGGCGGCGAGCGGATCCGCCAGGCCCAGGGACTTCACGCGCGTGCGCTCCACGGCGGCTTCCGCCCCGCGGATGATGAAGTAGACGATGAGCGGCGGGATGATGCCGAACATCAGCACCGCGAGCGCGCCCAGCAGCAGCGACGGACGGAACACCGCCACGTGCCGGCGCGCGACGAAGAGCTCGAACCCCAGCCGCAGGTCCACCCGGCCGCTGCCCGCCGCGATGAAGCCCGTGTTGATGCCCAGGACCAACGCCAGCACCAGCGCCGCGAAGACGAGCCAGTACGCCAGCTCCGGCCGGCCGATGAGCCCCGCGACGTACGTCACCTCGCGCAGCCGGTAGCCCAGCGCCAGCTGCAGGGACGGCACGCGCTCCATCAGCGACAGGAGGATGGGCACCGGCAGGCCCAGGTAGAACACGCCGATGGTGGCTTCCGGGAACGACAGCCGCTGCGCCCGGGACGCGCCCACGAAGCCGGACGCGAACGCCACGCCCATGCTCACCATGAACGCGATGGCGAAGGCGATGGTGGGCGGCAGCGAAAGCCCCCCACCCGCCTCGCGCGCCGCGCCGCCCAGGTCCGACGGCACGCCGCTGGAGAGGACGGTCTGGAGGAGCAGCAGCACCAGCTCCGCCAGGAGGATGCCGCCGCCGTAGGCCCCCAGCGTGCTCCAGTAGAAGTCCCGGTAGCGCGCGAGGCGCGGGTACAGGGGCGCACCGGCGGCGGGGCTCGGCCCCTCACCGGAGGCTGGCGCCCGGCGGATGCCGGCGGCGATGAGGCCCCAGCCGGCCAGCCAGACGAGCGTCCCGGCCACCAGCGCCTTGGGGCCGGCCACGGCCGTGGCCTTCTGGGCGCCCAGGGCGAGCGCCCCGGCGTCGAAGGACTGGACGAGCCCGCCCCACCCCACGAAGGAGAGGCCCAGGGCGCCGGCCACCTCGGCCCACGCCTCGGACTCGGAGATGGCCACCCCCAGGAGGATGGCTCCCACGAGGGCCACGAGGGCGCCGGCCCACAGGAGGGGCCAGCGATAGTCGGTCTGCCGTTCGGCGGGGTGCACGAGGCCTCGTGGCTACTTCGCCAGCGGCTTGAGGAGGGGGAAGAGAATCACGTCACGAATGCTGGCGGCGTCCGTGAACAACATGGCGACGCGATCAATCCCGATGCCTTCACCGGCCGTGGGCGGCATGCCGTGTTCGAGGGCGCGGATGTAGTCCTCGTCGTAGTCCATGGTCTCCTGCTGGCCCCGCTGCTTCGCGTCCAGCTGGGCCTGGAAGCGGCCCTTCTGGTCCAGGGGGTCGTTCAGCTCGGAGAAGGCGTTGGCGATTTCCCGGCCCGCGACGAAGAGCTCGAACCGGTCCGTGATTTCCGGGTTCTGGTCGTTGCGGCGGGCGAGCGGGGAGACGGCGGTGGGATACTGGGTGATGAAGGTGGGATGGATGAGCGTGTGCTCGACGTGGGCCTCGAAGAGGGCGCCCACCAGCTCACCGTGGTTCATGGCGTCCACGGCGCGGCGCTCCACCTCCGAGTGCACCGTCTTGAGCAGCTCATGGCGCAGGCGGTCCACGTCCACCATGTCCTTGTCGGACAGGCCGGGGACGGCTTCCCGGATGGCCTCCGGCATGGGGATGCGCTTCCAGCCCTTGCCGAAGTCCACCGTGTGCTCGCCGTACTTCACCTTGGAGTCGCCGGTGACGTGGCGGGAGGCTTCCGAGAGCATCTCCTCCGTGAGGTCCATCAGGTCCTCGTACGTGGCGTACGCCTGATAGAACTCCAGCATCGTGAACTCCGGGTTGTGCCGGGTGCTGATGCCCTCGTTGCGGAAGTTGCGGTTGATTTCGTAGACGCGATCCATGCCGCCCACCACGAGCCGCTTCAGATAGAGCTCGGGCGCGATGCGCATGTAGAGGTCGATGTCGTACGTGTTGTGGTGCGTGATGAACGGCCGCGCCGCCGCGCCCGTCACCAGCGGGTGCATCATCGGGGTCTCCACCTCGACGAAGTCCCGCCCGTCGAGGAAGCTCCGGATGAACTTCACCAGCTTGCTGCGCTTGAGGAAGACCTGCTTCACGTCCGGGTTGGAGACGAGATCCAGGTAGCGCTGGCGGTAGCGGACCTCCACGTCCGTGAGGCCGTGCCACTTCTCCGGCAGGGGGCGCAGGGACTTGGTGAGGGGCACGAACTTCGTGGCGGACAGGGACAGCTCGCCCGTCTTGCTGCGGAAGACGGGGCCCTGCACCGCGACGAAGTCGCCCAGGTCGCACTGCTTGAAGACCTCATAGAGGTCCCCGAGCGCGTCCTTCTTCACGTGCGCCTGGATCTCCCCGGAGCGGTCGCGCAGCTTGATGAAGGCGGCCTTGCCGAACGAGCGCATGGCCACGATGCGGCCGGCGACGTCGTAGACGGGCGCGTCCTTCTCCAGGTCCTCCATGGAGCGGTCGGCGTGCGTGGCCAGGATGTCCGCGGCCCGGTGCTTCGGGGCGTAGCCGTTGCCGTAGGGGTTGAAGCCGGCCTCGCGCCACTTCTGGGCCTTGTCCAACCGCTGCTGGTAGATCTCCTGCTCCTTGGAGCTGGAGTCCGCCGCTTCGCCGCTCTTCTCACCTGGGGGGGTCTTGTTCTCGGGGTCGGCCATGACGCGCTCGTATGAAAGGCGCGGCACCGTAGCCAAGCCTCCCCCGGTACGCAACGCATCCCAGGGGGTGGCGGCCCCGGAAATGACCGTCAGGAAGACATCAAGAGAAATGCGCCCACCGCCGCGGCCAGGAGCAGCGGGATGAGGATCTCCACCGGGAAGCGGTGCTGGGCATGCGCCAGGTGCAGGCCCTTCAGGCCGAAGCGGCGCTGGCGGCGCACCCGGGCGGCCACGAGCGACGCGAGCGCGGGCGGGGCCTTCTCCCGCTCCACCGTGCGCACGCGCTCCACCGTGCGGGCGTACCGGTCCCACCCCTGGCGGCACTCCTCACAGCCGTCCAGGTGGCTGCGCACCGCCTGCTCCTGGGGGGCGGCCAGCTGTTCGTCGGCGAGCGCTAGAAACAGCGCCCTCGCCTCACGGTGATCCAATCGCGGTTCCACGTCCGTTGACCTCCACCCGCCGCCGCTCATGGTTCGAAGCGCCCCAGCAGGTCCGCCAGCTTCTCGCGTGCCCGGTGGAGCCGGCTCTTCACGGTTCCCTCGGGCAGCTCGGTGATGTCGACAATCTCGTCGTAGCTCAGGCCCTCGATGTCACGCAGCGCCACCAGCATGCGCGCATCGGGGTCCAGTTGGGAAATGGCCCGCTGCACCCGGGCCCGCTCACGCGCCGCTTCCAGGGCGGCGTCCGGCTGCGGCGGGGCGCCCCCACCCTCCGCGATGGCGGCGGCGCTCACCTCGTCGAAGACGTCCGAGCGGCCCCGCCCCCGGCGCTGGAGGTACTTCAGCCGGTTGAGGCATTGGTTCTTGGAGATGCGGAACAGCCACGTGGACAGGCGCGCGTCCTCGCGGAAGCGCCGGACGTTCTGGTGCACGCTGACGAAGATCTCCTGCACCAGGTCGTGGGCCTCCTCGCGGTCGCCCAGCATGCGGAAGCAGAAGTCGTAGAGGCGGTCCTGGTGCTGGTGCACCAGCGACTCGAAGGCCTCCGGGTCGCCGCGCCGCAGCCGGACGAGCAGCGCCTGTTCCTCGCGGCGCGGGTCGGCCAGGGCCTCGGAGGCCAGGGCCTGCTGTCCGACGTCGAGCACTCCGCCCGGTGACACCCGCGCCTCCTGTGGGTACGGCCTACTCCATCCTACCGCACCCCCCTGCCCCGCCCCCTGACACCGGCTCCGGGAAAAAGGTTCCCGGGCCAAGAAAAACCCCTCCCGGACCTCAGGGCCCGGGAGGGGTGGGATGCGTCCGGACAGGACTTGGGCGCCCTTAGTCCGCGGCGGCGTTGCGGTTGGGGTTCTTCACGCCCAACAGCTGCGCGGTGACGAACTCCTCCAGGTCACCGTCCAGCACCTTGTCCACGTTGCCCGTCTCCACGCCGGTGCGCAGGTCCTTGACCATGCGGTACGGCGCCAGCACGTAGCTGCGGATCTGCGAGCCGAAGGAGATGTCCTTCTTCGCCGCCTCCGCCGCGTCGCGCTCGGCCTCGCGCTTCTTCATCTCCAGCTCGTACAGGCGGCCGCGCAGGATCTTGAAGGCCATGTCCTTGTTGGCCGACTGCGAGCGCTCCGTCTGGCAGGTGATGATGATGCCCGTGGGCAGGTGGCGCAGCTGCGCCGTGGACGACGTCTTGTTCACCTTCTGTCCACCCGCGCCACCGCCGCGGATGAACTTCAGCTCGATGTCCTTCTCCGGCAGGTCGATTTGAATGCTGTCGTCGACCTCCGGGTACACGTCCACGGACGCGAACGCCGTCTGGCGGCGGGCGTTGGCGTCGAAGGGGCTGATGCGCACGAGCCGGTGCACGCCCACCTCCGCCTTGAGGTAGCCGTAGGCGTTCTCGCCCTCGATGCGCAGGGAGACGTTCTTGAAGCCCGCCTCTTCGCCCGGCACCTCGTCGCTGAGCTCGACCTTCCAGCCCTTCGTCTCACCGTAGCGCGTGTACATGCGCAGGAGCATGGCGGCCCAGTCCATGGAGTCCGTGCCGCCGGCGCCCGCGTTGATGTCCATGAAGCAGTTGCTGCGGTCCTGCGGCCCGGAGAGCATGCGCGCCAGCTCCAGCTTGGCGACCTCGCCCTCCAGCGACGCGAGCGTGCCTTCCGCTTCCTGCGCGCTCGCCTCGTCGTTCATCTCCGCCGCCAGCTCCAGCAGCGTCTGCGCGTCGTCCAGCCCGCGCATCGTCTTGTCGAAGGCACCCACGCTGGCCTCCAGCGTGGACTTCTCCTTCAACAGGCCCTGGGCCTTGGTGTTGTCGTTCCAGAAGTCAGGCTGCGTGGAGTCGCGTTCAATCAGCGCGATGCGGGACCGCTTGCGGTCGAGGTCAAAGATGCCCCCGGAGCGCGTTGAGGCGCTCCTTCAGGGCCTGGATCTTCTCCATCGAATCGTTCGCCATGGTGTTCGTCGTCTCCTTCGTTGCGAAACAGTTGGGAAAGCCGGGGTGTTTCAGGAGGCCTTGAGCGAGGTCACCTGCGCATCCTGACGGGGCGGCGTGCGCGCCGTTCCTGGCACGAGCGCCCGGAGCCGGTCCAGCCAGAACGCGCCGGCCATGCCCAGGGAGATGGGCAGGATGAGCGCGATGGCGCGCCAGTTGTCCTGGTCGAACCAGGGCAGGACCTTGAGGACCAGGCCCAGCGCGCCCGTGGCCGCGAGCAGGCCCCACACCCACTTGAGCCGCGCCCGCGCCTTCGCGCTGTTCCAGGTGAGGCGCAGACCGTACGGCACGGCCAGCAGCGTCAGCGGGTTCGCGAGGAAGAGGTTCTCGTTGTGGTGCGTGACGACGTGGTTCGTGCCCGCCCACATGACGACGAGCGCCAGCCCCGGGATGCCCAGCACCAGCCCCACCACCACGTTCTCCAGGCCCAGGAGGATGCGCGCCGCGCGGCTGCCCTTCTTCTCCCACGCGGCCAGGCCCAGCGCGGCGCCGCCCAGGAGCACGCCCAGCGCGAGGATGTACGGGCCGAAGGCGGGCGGCTGCGCGGGGGGCCGGGGACGCGTGGGCGACGCGTAGAAGTTCCACTGCTTCTCCACCAGCGACACCGGCTGTCCGTCCGGGCCCGGCACCTTCAGCTCCGCCACCTGCTGCTCCAGCTCGTCCGGGAGGAAGGCCTCCTCGCGGCGGGTGATGGGCTTGTCGATGGAGTCATTCATCATGAAGTCGAGCAGGAAGCTCACGGGCGGGCTCACCGCCGTGTAGCGCCGCGTGTGCTCGCGCAGCGTCATGCGGGCCGGGGCCTTCTCCGCCTCCGACAGCCGGCCACCCACGGCCACGTCGATCATGTCGCGCAGCCGCGTGACGCAGTTGTCGCTGTAGTGCTCGTAGAGATAGTCGCGGTTCTCCGGCAGCACGTTGTCCGCCAGCTTCTTCGCCACCGTCACGCGCTGCTCCGGCGTGAGGTTGAGCTCCTGCACGCGCACGTCACGCCCCAGCGACTTGTAGAAGCGGAAGGTGCCGTTGACGCTCGACTCGCCGACCCAGAACTCCAGGCGGCCCTTGGCGAAGTGGACCACCGTCTGGTCGTCGAACGAGTACATCCCGTAGTTGTAGAGCCGCTGCATGTTGCGGGCGCGGTCCTCCACCACCAGCGAGCCGTGGCCCCACCACGAGAAGACGTCGTCGCCGGGGCTGAAGGTCACCAGCCAGATGGACAGGTCCTCGCCCCGGCTCTCGCCCGTGCCCCACGGCGGCACCGACGCGGCGCGCGCGGGGGACGCGGACAGCAGGAGACCCAACAGGCTTGCGACGATGAGAGACGACAGGCGGGGCATCGTTCCATCCAACACGAGGCACGGAGGGCCGCAAGCCCCCCGGCGGGGATTTCAGATGAGCTTCGCGCGGCGCTCGCGCGAGTCGATGGTCAGCGAGTCCGCCACCATGCCCCGCTCACCCAGGAGCTGCTCCTCCAGGGCCGCCATGCGCTTCGCGTCGCGAGGCTTCTCATGGTCATGCCCCAGCAGGTGCAGCAGGCCATGCGCGAGGTAGCGGCCCATCTCCGACTCCAGCGTGCGGCCGTACTCCTTCGCCTGCCGCTTCGCCGTGTCCAGGGAGATGACCACGTCGCCCAGCGGGCGCGGGCCCGGGGTGCCCTTGGGCAGGTCCCCGGCGGGGAAGGACAGCACGTCCGTGGCCTTGTCCTTCTGCCTCCACGTGCGGTTGAGACGGCGGATGGCCCGGTCCCCCACGAGCGACAGCGACAGCTCGCAGTCGGTGAGCCCCAGGCGCTTCAGGTAGTCGCGGGCCCAGGTGGTGAGCAGGCGCTCGTAGTCCGCGCCCTGCCCGTGCGCCACCTGCACCGTCACGTGGTTGTCCGCGGCCTTCGCCTTGGGCGCCGGCTTCTCGATGTGCGCCAGCTCCACGCGGAACGCCGGGGCGCAGATGGACCAGTAGTCACACGCGCCTTGCGAGTCGTTGCGGTACACCACGCGCTTGCCGCGCGGCACCAGGCCCACTTCGCCCGCGCCAATGCGCTCGCGCTTGCCGTCCACCACCAGGGTGAGCTCGCCCGTGAGGACGAGCACCACCTCGTCGAACTCCGGCGTCTGCGCGGGTTCGCTCCAGCCCGGCGGCGCACGCATGCGCGCCACGGACGCGGACTCCGTCTGCGTGCTGGCCACGCCGACGAACTCCTCGATGCGCTTGCCGTCGTCGCGCGGAATCACCTTGCCCTTGCGCAGCTTCACGCCCTCCACCTTGCGGCTCATGACATGCCCGCCGTTCGCACCTTCGTGTCCTTCGCTTCCGTCTTGGCGGGCGCGGGCGCCATCATCAGCGGCGCGCCTCCGCCCTTGCCCCCACCCATGGCGCCCGCCGGGTAGACGGGGCGCGTGTGGTAGATGCCCTCCAGCGTGTGCAGGAAGGACTGGGCGATGAGGTTCAGGTCCTTGAGCGTCAGGTCGCACTCGTCGAGCTGGCCCTCGGAGAAGATGATGTTGATGATCTTCTGCACCTGCGCCTGGAGCTTCGCGCTGGTGGGGTCCGGCATGGAGCGCGTGGAGGCCTCCACCGCGTCGGCGATCATCACCAGCGCCGCCTCGCGGAACTGCGGCTTGGGGCCCGGGTAGCGGTAGATGCTCTCGTCGATGGGGGGCGCGCCTTCCTTGCCCTCCTGCTCCTTCAAGGCCTTGTGGAAGAAGAAGCCCACCGTGCGCGTGCCGTGGTGCTGGGGAATCGCGTCCGCCACCAGCTTGGGCAGGCGGTACTGCCGCGCCATCTCCAGGCCTTCCGTCACGTGGCGCTTGATGATGACCGCGCTCATCGCGGGCGCCAGGCCGTCATGCCGGTTCTCGCCCTTCTGGTTCTCCCCGAAGTAGAGCGGGTTCCGGCCCTTTCCGATGTCGTGGTAGTACGCGCACGAGCGGGCCAGCAGCGGGTTGGCGCCAATCGTCTCCGCCGCGTTCTCCACCAGCGTGCCGATGATGATGGAGTGGTGGTACGTGCCGGGCGCCTGGACGATGAGCTCCTTGAGCGCCGGGTGGTTCAGGTTCGCCAGCTCCAACAGCTTGATGTCCGACGCGTAGCCGAACGTGGCCTCGATGAGCGGCGTCAGCGCCATCACCATGACGGGGACGGCGAGCGCGGTGCCGAAGAACGCGCACACCGCGGTGATGACCGTGTCCCCGGCCAGGCCCTTGCCCTCCACGAGGAACAGGAAGAGCACCGCGATGAGGTTGGCCACGCCGGTGACGAGGCCCGCGCGGAAGATGCCCACGCGGTCCTTCGCCTTGACGATGCGGTCCGCCGCCACCAGCGAGCCCACCAGCGTGTAGATGCCGAACGCCAGCGAGTTGCCCAGCATCACGCCCGCGAGGCACGCGATGACCATGGCGAAGAACAGCGCCAGCTCCTGCGCCAGGATGAAGCGCACCAGCATGGCGCCCGCCGCCACCGGGAAGGCGTAATAGAACGCTTCGATGGGCAGCGCCGTGTAGCGGTCCTGCACCGCGTCCGCGATGGACACCCAGACCTGGAGCAGGCCCAACAGGCCCACCAGCAACAGGCCCAGCAGGACGCCGTCCTTGCGCGTGGGGCGGAAGCGGCGGAAGGCCGCGCGGCAGAAGCCGTAGAAGGCCACGACCAGCAGGGCCACCAGGCCCGTGCCGCCCACCTGCAACTGGAGCAGGTCCAGGCGGTCCGTCTGCGCGCGCATCCCGCGCAGCATGACGAGGTGCGTTTCGTTGACGAGCTCGCCATCGCCGATGACGCGCTGGCCCTTCTTGATGGCGATGACGGCGTCCTTCACCGCGTCGCCCGCGAGCCGGCGGCGCAGGTCCGTCTCCGCGATGTTGATGGTCAGGCTGGGGCGCACGAGCCGCTTGGCGATTCTCAGCACCGCGCGGCGCTGCACCGCCGGAGCCTCCGGCATCACGTTGCCGGGCACGGAGGCGAACCGGTCCTGCTCCTGGTGCGCCTCCCGGATGTCCACCACCTGGGCGGCGCCCGCGGGCAGCATCTCTTCATTCTTGTGCTGCACGTCGCGCACGGTGAGGCCCTGGGGCGCTTCGCGCACCAGCTCATCCCGCGAGCCGGCCACGTACACCTGGCTGCCGTCCGCGCGGTAGGCCCGGTCCAGCAGCAACAGGGTGGCGGTCTCCGCCTCCTCCGAGAAGCCGTTGGCGACGAGCGCCTGGAAGTCCTCGGACTCCAGCCCCGCGTCCCGCTGACCGAAGAGCTGCTCCTGGAACCGGGCCTGCATCTCCTCGCGGTCACGGCGCTGGCGCTCCAGGGCCTCCGGGGTGAGCGGCGTGGGGCGGCGGCGCTTGGCCTGGCCCTCCTCCGGCGGGGTCTCCTCGGCGCGGGCGTCCTTCTCCTCTTCCAGGTGCTCGCGCGCGGAGGCGAAGGCCGCGCGCACGGACGCGCGCAGGTTGCCCACCACCGCCGGGTTGAGGTCGTACACCGGGCGCACGGCGCTCCGGGCCTCGCGGCGGCGCTGCTCCGTCATCGACTGGTGGACGATGTCGTAGTCGCGCGCGGCCTTGAAGCCGGCGGGCGAGTTGGCCCGGAAGGGCTTGCCCAGGGCCTCCGTGGTGAGCGCTGGAATCTGCTGGCTGTAGAGGCCCGGGGAGATGACGAAGCCCGCGCCCACCGAGACGACGAGCAGCAGCAGGGCCTGCACGATGCGCCGGCCCCACTCCCCACGCCGCCCGAGCCCCAGGCGGACCGCGAGCGCGTCCAGCGGACTGGGCCCGGGGGTTGGTGATTCAGGATCGGCCATGGGGGAACTCCTCACCCTGCGAAGACGTCAGGCTCCCTAGAAGGAAGCAGCGACGGGGAAAATTCGTGAGGGTGGGACAGCCGCCGCCTGGATGCCAGTTCGCTCTGCGAAATTTGCGGGTAAGCCAACAGGCAGCAGTGTGGGTCACCCAGCGACTCCACCCCCGTCCCGGCGCAAGGCCGGGAGGGGGTGGCGGGTGCGGCGTCACGACTTCAGGACTCCGTGCCTTGCGCCGCGGGAGCGGACTGGGCCTGCTTCTGGGCGGCGTCGGAGCGCTCGTAGGCGCGGATGACCTCCTGCACCAGGGGGTGGCGCACGACGTCCACGTCGGAGAACTCCGAGAAGTGGATGCCTTCGATGTTCCGCAGCACGGAGCGCGCGTGGTTCAGGCCGGACAGCTTGCCCGTGGGCAGGTCCACCTGGGTCACGTCGCCGGTGATGACCGCCTTGCTGTTGTAGCCCAGGCGGGTGAGGAACATCTTCATCTGCTCCACGGTGGTGTTCTGCGCCTCGTCGAGGATGACGAAGGCGTCGTTGAGGGTGCGGCCGCGCATGAACGCGAGCGGCGCGACCTCCACGACGCCCTGCTCCACCAGGGTCTGGGCGCGCTCCAAGGCCATCATGTCGTGCAGTGCGTCGTAGAGCGGGCGCAGGTACGGGTTCACCTTCTCCGCCAGGTCGCCGGGCAGGAAGCCGAGCTTCTCACCGGCCTCCACGGCGGGACGCGCCAGGATGATGCGCTTGACCTTGCGCTCCTGGAGGAAGGCGACCGCCATGGCCATGGCGAGGTACGTCTTGCCGGTGCCGGCGGGGCCCACGCCGAAGACGATGTCGTGGGCGCGGATGGCGTCCACGTAGCGCTTCTGCGCGATGCTCTTGGGGGCGATCTGCCGGTTGCCGGAGCTCTTGAGGACGGTGCCGAGCATGACCTCCTGCAGCGACTCCGTGCCGCGGCCCAGGACCTTGATGGCCTGTTCCACGTCCTCGCGGTAGACGGGGCGTCCGGCGCGGATCATCTCCTCCAGGTTCTCCACCAGCCGCACGGCGAAGGCGACCGCGTCCGCGGGCCCCGAGAGAAGCAGCTCCGTACCGCGCTGCCCCACCCGGACCCCCAGGCGCCGTTCCATCAGCTTGAGGTTTTCGTTCTGGTTTCCGCAAAGGGCCTGGGTCGTCTCGTTGTCACGGACGTCCACCTTCGCGGAGGTGGGGGTGGTTTCAGCGCGAGCTGCGGGCACTTCCAGCGTGGCGGGATTTCGCAATGCGCGTCATTCCTCGTTCAGTGATCGCTCGCCCTCAATTTAACGCCACCCCTCCCCTCACGCCCGCCATCTCTCGACGGCGAGCCTGCCCGCGGGCTAGCGCACGGGCGGTAGGAGGATGAACTGCCGGGCGGCCGTGCGGCGGTAATAGTACTCCTCCCGCCACGGGTAGCGCAGTTCCTCCGGACTCAACAATCCGGCATCCACCAAAGCATCCAGCCGCTCCGGGAGGGTTCCCTTCTCCAGTTGGAACACCTCCAGCGCGGCCTCGATGCGGACGCGCTGCGCGTGGGCAATCTGACGCTGGGCGGCGGGATCCCCCAGCCGGGAGGCGCCGGGCTCGTGCCCCTGCCTGCCGACCCAGCGGGACGCGATGAAGGCCAGCCCCGCGATGACCGCCATGGTCACCGCGACGCGGCCCAGGAGGCCGCCCACCCGGGCGACGAGGCGGGTGTCCTCCGGCACGGGCGCTCGACCTTCCGCGTCGATGGCACGCACGTAGTCGCCCTTGACCAGGTTGTAGAGCGCCTTGCAGGTCTCGAACTCGCCCAGGCCGCAGAGGTCCACCATGCGGCGCAGGTCGCGCCCCGCGGCGATCTCCTCATAGACGTGGCGCTCCGTCGGACCGATGACGCCCAGCTCCCCGCCCTCTTCCGCGTGGGCGCGGGGCGGCGGGAGCGCCTTGACGCGCTCGAAGGTCATGTCGTCGCGGTGGATGCGCTTCCGGATGACGGGCCACTCGTCCACCATCCGGAAGCCCTCCATCAGCACCGTCTCCGCGCGCAGCGGGGTGATGCCTTCGGGGCCGGGCTCCACGGGCTCCTGGATGAATTCGTAGGTGCCCGCCTTCCAGGTGAAGAGGCGGTAGAGCGTCTCCGTCACCTGGAGCTGGGCCATCTGCTGGAAGCGCTCCGCGGTGAGCGCGTGGCTCTGCACCAGCACGTCGCCCAGGCGCTTGAGGGTGCGCTTCTGGACCTCCAGCGCCGCCTCCAGCTGGGTCTCCGTGATGATCTCGGCGCGCACCAGCATGGCGCCGATGAGCTCCTTGCGCTTCCGGGTGAGGCTTTCGGCCTTGATGATGTGGCCGTCCTGGAAGCCGACGCGCACCTCCTGGTCCTTGTTGCGCAGGTGGAGCGTGCCCGTCTTCTGCTGCTGACCAATCAGCTGCAGGATGTCACCGATGCCGAAGTCCTTGAGGGTGCCCTTGAGGGCCATGGCTCAGGCCTCCCCCCGCTGGTGGCGGCGCAGGCCGCGCAGGGTCAGCAGGTAGACGAAGAAGAGGACCGTGCCCGCGGGCACGAGCTTGAGGTACAGCGGCGCGTCGCCGTAGGGCGTGCGGACCAGGCCCCGGTGGAGCACCAGCGCGGCCACGGCGAAGCTGAACACGAAGGCATAGAGGGCGCCCCGCACCGGCAGGCCCGTGCCCACGTGGCCCGCGCCGGACACCAGGGTGCCCAGCGCGTACGTCACCCGCTTCGTCCAGGCCTGGTGGCGGTCCACCTCGCCCTGCTTGCGCGAGCGGAACTCCTTGGGCACCTGGCTCTTGCGCGCGTAGACGTGGACGCACTGGCCGCACATCGCGCCGCCCACGGACAGGTCCTTGTCGCAGCGGAGGCAGACGGCGTTTCCGCACCGCTCACAGCCGCGCGACGCCTTCATGCGCCGGGAGGCTTCTCCGAAGACGGCGACGAGGGCCGCGAGCCCCGCGGTCAGCCCCCAGCCCACCGGGCCTGCCGGCAGGAGGGGCGACAGCCACCGGCCCACCTGGCCCTCCACGCGGGCGCCTTCCTGGGTGCCGTCCGCCAGGCCCATCCAGTCTCGCTCCGGCACCGTCGGGGCCAGCAGCAGGAGGTTGAGCAGGGGGCGGTCCTCCGGCGGCGGATCCCTGCGCAGGAGCGAGCTGTCCAGGGCCTGCGCCTGGGCGATGGCGGAGGTGGAGCGGTCCAGCTCCTTGCCCAGCTGATCATCCGGCAGGAGCCGGGCCCGGCGCCGGTACACCTGCCCCAGGTTGTAGTGCGGCGCCGCCATGGACGGATCCGCCTTGGACGCCTGCGTATAGAGGAGCACCGCGCCGTCCACGTCGCCCAGGCCCAGGAGCGCGTTGCCGAAGCGCGTGAGCATCCGCGCGTCACCTGACTTGAGGGCGGAGGCGGCCTTGAAGTCCGCCCGCGCCTCCTCCAGCAGCCCCCGGCGCGCTTCGTACCAGGCGAGCGCGCCCAGCTCCTGGAAGCGGGCGGTGCGAGCCTCCGCGCGGGCGCGCACGCGGGCCGCCGCGCCCTCCGCGGACAGGCCCCCGCGCTCCAGGAGGTAGACGTCCTCCGCGGGCGTGCCGGCGAAGACGGTGAAGCGCGTCAGCGTCCCGGCGGCGAGCGGCATCACGCCCAGGCCCATCAGCAGCACGGCGGCCACCCAGCGCTCGGCGCGGCCCACGTACAGCGCGACCGAGGCGAAGAGCAGGAGCAGCACCGGCACCAGCCCCGCGCCCAGCACCACGGGCAGCGCCAGGAGCATCAGGCCCAGGAGCCCGGACTGCCAGCGCGTGACCGCCCGGGGGAACAGGTGGTGGAAGTCGTGCAGCGCGTAGCGGATCCGCCGCAGGAAGAGCACCGCGACCACCGCCACCGCCGTGGCCGCCCACGCCGCGAGCACCAGCGCGCCCAGGTCCGTGAGCGCGGGCCGGCGGTAGCGGGCGTCACCGAGCAGGGTCACGAGGGCGGTCTTCCACTCGCCCAGCCCGCGCGACACCTTCAGCGGATCCTCCACCACGTACGTCTCCGCCCGGGCGAAGCGCGCGGCGGGCAGCCCGGGCGACAGGGCCACGGCCACGTCCAGGAGCGCGAGCGCGCCCTTCAGGTCTCCAGCGCGGCGGCGGACCCCGGCCTCGCGCACGAAGCCCATGCTCAGGGGTTCCAGGTCGGAGGCCAGCACCTCCTCGCGCAGCGTGAGCAGCTCCTTCTGGGCGGCGTCCGCCGCGGCCAGGTCGTTGCGGGAGCGGGCCGCCTTCCACTTCTCCCAGACGGCCAGCAGCTCCGCGTCCGTCACCTTCGGCGCCATCACCGGGGTGACCGCGGGACGGGCCGGGAC
>NZ_RAVY01000068.1:0-42361 GCF_003611625.1 Corallococcus sp. CA054B | reverse complement strand
GCCTTCCGGCGGGTGGTGGCGGACAGCCCGCTGCCGGTGGTGGGCATTGGCGGGGTGGGCCTGTCCAACATCGCGAGCGTGGCCGCGACGGGGGCGCACGGCGCGGCGGTGGTGTCCGACGCCCTGCTCGCCCAGGACATCGCCGAGCGGGTGCGGCAGCTGGCGGCGGCGTTTGACAGCGCGCGGGGGACTGGCCTCTAACCTCAAGGCAGCACCCCCACCATGAACCATCCACCTCCGCGTCATCACGGGACGACGCCGCGTCGTCCCAACATCGGCCTCAGCCCGGACTGGGCCCAGCCGGCCGACTCCGCCTTCCCCCGCTACGAATTGAAGGTGCCCTACGCGGAGGCGGTGCTGCGCGCGGGGGGCCTGCCCTTCGTGCTGCCGTACACCGACGACCCGTCCTGCGTGGACGCCTACCTGGAGCGGGTGTCCGGGCTGGTGGTGACGGGCGGCGCGTTCGACATCCCTCCGTCCGCGTACGGCGAGGAGGTGCGCGAAGGCATGGGGCCGCTGAAGGAGGGCCGCACGGCCTTCGAGGCGCAGCTCATCCGCGGCGCGCTCAAGCGCAACCTGCCGGTGCTGGGCGTGTGCGGCGGCATGCAGCTGCTCGCCGTGGTGCTGGGCGGCACGCTGTTCCAGGACATCCTGCGCGAGGTGCCGGGCGCGCGCGACCACGAGCAGAAGCACGACCGCACCCAGCCGCAGCACCCGGTGGAGGTGAAGAACGGCACGATGCTGGCGGAGGCCGTGGGGCACGGGCAGCTGATGGTGAACTCCACGCACCACCAGGCGGTGAACAAGCCGGGCACGGACGTGACGGTGAGCGCGGTGTCGCCGGACGGCGTGGTGGAGGCGATTGAGTCCACCGCGCACACCTTCGCGCTGGGCGTGCAGTGGCACCCGGAGCTGATGCTGGGGACCATCCCGGTGCACCTGGGCGTCTACAAGGCGCTGGTGCAGAAGGCGCGAGAGCACCGCCGGTGAGGCCGCGCGTCCTGCTCCTGGCGGGACTGGAGCCCACGGGCAGGGCCGGGCTCCTGGCGGACGTGGCCGCGGTGCGGGCGCGGGGCGGCGACGCGGTGGCGGTGCCCACGGCCCAGACGGCGCAGGGCTCGCACACCTTCGCGGTGGTGCCGGCGTCCCCGCGCATGCTGGCCGCGCAGGTGACGGCCGCGCGAGAGTGGGGCCCCCTGCACGCGGTGAAGTGGGGCGTGGTGCCCGGGCCGTCGCAGCTGTCCACGGCGAGGGCGGCGCTCAAGGACGCGGACGCGTGGTGGGTGGTGGACCCGGTGGTGCGCTCCTCCCGGGGGCAGGCGCTGTCACGGCTGACGCCCCGGCACTACCTGGCGCTCGCGGGCCCGCGCGTGCTGGTGACGCCGAACCTGGAGGAGGCCGCGTGGCTCTTGGGCCGGCCCGCGCTGGGCACGGTGGAGGACGCGCAGGAGGCGGCGGAGGCGCTGTGCCAGCGCGGCTTCGGCGCGGTGCTGGTGAAGGGCGGGCACCTGCCGGAAGGGCAGGGGCTGGCGGACGTGCTGGCGTATTCAGGGCGCACGGTGGTGATGCGGGGGCGCCGGTTGAAGCGGCCCCCGGAGCGCCGGGGCACCGGTTGCCGGCTGGCGTCCGCGCTGGCGGCGGAGCTGGGACGGGGCACGGGGCCGGAGGCCGCGGTGCGGGCGGCCCGTGAGCACGTCACGGGCTACCTGCGCACCGGCCGGGACTGACGCGGCGACTACTCGCTCCGGGCGCGGCTTTCGAAGCGCGTGTACTCCGCGAGGAACACCAGCTCGACGGACCCGATGGGGCCGTTTCGCTGCTTGGCGACGATGAGCTCCACGGGGATGACCGTGTTGCCTCCGCCACCGCCGCCTCCTCCGTCTCACGGTGGATGAACATCACCACGTCGGCGTCCTGCTCGATGGAGCCGGACTCACGCAGGTCGGAGAGCATGGGCTTGCCGCCCTTGCGTTCCTCCACCTTACGGCTGAGCTGGCTGAGCGCGATGATGGGCACCTCCAGCTCCTTGGCCAGCTGCTTGAGCGCGCGGGAGATTTCCGCGACTTCCAGCTGGCGGCTCTCCACCTTGCCCTTCTGGTGCATCAGCTGGAGGTAGTCGATGACGATGAGCGACAGGCGCGGGTCCTTCTGCTTCACGCGCCGCGCCTTCGCGCGCAGGTCGAACGGGGACAGGCCGCCGGAGTCGTCGATGTAGATGGGCGCGTTGTAGAGCGCGCCCGCCATCTCCTGGAACTTCTCCTCGTCGTGCGGGGACAGCCGGCCGCCGCGCAGCTTCTTCATGTCCACGCGCGCGGTGGACGCGAGCAGACGCATGAGCAGCTGATCCGCGGGCATTTCCAGGCTGAAGATGCCGACGGCCTTGTTCTCCTTCAGGGCCGCGTGCACCGCGATGTTCATGGCGAAGGACGTCTTGCCGATGCCGGGACGCGCCGCGAGGATGATGAGTTCACCGGCGTGCAGGCCGGTCAGCTGGTTGTCCAGGTCGATGTAGCCCGTGGACAGGCCCGTGACGCCCGTCGCCGCGGTCTTCATCTTGTCCAGCAGGTCGAGCGTCTGCTCCATCAGCTCGCTGACCGGACGCAGGTCGCCTTCGCGCTTCTTCTCCGCGAGGAGGAAGACCTTGCGCTCGGCCTCGTCGAGCAGGACCTCCAGCTCGCCCGTCTCCTGGCTGGCGAGGTCCTGGATCTCCCGGCCCACGTTGGCCAGGCGCCGGCGCAGCGCCTGGTCCTTGACGATGTGGGCGTACTGGACGGCGTTGGCCGCCAGCGGCACCACCTGGTCCAGGCCCATCAGGTACGCGGGGCCGCCCACCGCGACGAGCTGGCCCAGGACCTTGAGCTCCTCCGCGAGCGTCAGGTGGTCCACCTGCTTGCTCTGCTGATCCAGCCGCATCATCGCGGCGAAGATCTGCGCGTGCGAAGGGCTGGCGAAGTCGTCCGCGTGGACGACCTCCGCCACGGGCGTGATGAGCCCGTTGTCCGCCAGCACGGCGCCCAGCACCGCACGCTCCGCGGCGAGATCCTCGTGGACCCGCCGTCCTTCCCTACCGTCCAGGACGTTCTGCATGGCTGCTTGGAACCTCTACAGGCAGCGTCTGACACGTTCCAGCGGACGTCCAGTTTCCAGGCAACAGACCTGTAGCACCCGGTAGGTCCGGGAGGGATGCCGCGACCCGCCGTAGGACCTCCGCCCGGTCTCCCGGTGAACCGACCCGGCGCGTCGGGCTATTCGGCGGCGCCCCACTGCTGGAGGAAGGCCTCCCGGTAGGTGCGGCTGAGGATCACCGTGGAGCCGTCCTTGAGCACCAGGATGCCGTCCCCATGCGTCCACGGCTCCAGCCGGGCCACGGCCTCCAGGTTCACCAGGTCGCCGCGGTGCACGCGCACGAAGCGGGTGGGGTCCAGGCGCTCCTCCAGGGCCCGGAGCGTCTGGCGCACCAGGTGTTCGCCCTGGGCGGTGAAGAGCCGGACGTACTTGTCCTCCGACGACAGGCGCCACACGGTGTCCAGGCGCAGGGGCACCCAGCCTTCGCCCACCTTCACCACCAGCCGCTCCAGGGGGCGTTCCGGGCGGGCCTTCGCCACGGTGGCGAGCAGGGCGTCCAGCGCGGCGGAGCCGGGCGTGCCCGCGCTCAACAGCGCATGGGCCTTGTCGAGCGCGCGGGTGAAGCGGCCGGCGTCATAGGGCTTGAGGAGGTAGTCCGCCGCGTGGGCCTCGAAGGCCTGGAGCGCGAAGCGCTCATAGGCGGTGGAGAAGATGACGGCGGGGCAGGCGTCCGGCCCGAGCGCCTCCAGGACCTCGAAGCCGGTGAGGCCGGGCATCTGTACGTCGAGCACCACCAGGTCCGGCCGCAACGCTTCGATGCGCGCGAGCGCCTCCGTCCCGTCCTCCGCCTCGCCCACGCAGGAGAAGCGCGCGTCTGCCGTCAGCAGGCGCTTCACCTTCGCGCGAGCCGGCGCCTCGTCGTCCACCACCAGCACGCGGAACACCGTCATGCGACCTCCACCCGGGGCAGCCACACCGTCACGCGCGCGCCACCCTCCGGCCCCGCGCCGCGCTCCAGCCGGGCCCGGTCGCCGTGCAGCAGCGTGAGCACGCGCTCAAGTTGCGTCAGCCCCACGCCGGGCCCGGAGGCGGGGGAGGACGCCCCGAAGCCGCGTCCGGTGTCCTCCACCTCCAGCGCCCAGCGGTCGGCTTCAGCTCGCGCGCGGATGCGCACCTCCAGCGCTCCGCGCAGGTCCTGGTTGTGCTTCACCGCGTTCTCCACCAGCGTCTGCAGCGCGAAGCTGGGCACGCGCTGGGACTCCAGCCCCGGCGCCACGTCCCAGCGCACCTCCAGCCGGTCGCCGAAGCGAGCCGCGAGCAGCGCGACGAAGCGCTCGGTGTGGCCGCGCTCCTCGGCCAGCGTCCAGGTGGGCTCGGTGCGCTCCAGGCTCGCGCGCAGCAGCTGGCCCAGGTCGCTCAGCAGCCGGTCCGTGCGCGGCAGGTCCTCGTACATCACCGACCCGATGGTGTGCAGCGCGTTGAAGAGGAAGTGCGGGTGCAGCTGGCCCGTGAGCGACTGGAGCTGCGCGGCCCGCAGCTCGCCCTCCAGCTCCGCCGAGCGCAGCGCGCGGGCCTGCCGCTCCCGCCACTCGTGCAGGAGTGAGATGACCGCGCAGCCCAGGCCGTAGGTGATCAGGTCCTTCTGCGCCTCCATGGGGAGCGCGTACACGGGGGGCCCCAGGTCGTAGTCCCCCAGCTCCATCAGCGCGTAGACGCCATGCCGCAGCCCCGCCATCAGCGCGATGTGCAGCGACGTGAAGACCATGAACGCCGCCGCGTGGATGCCCAAAAAGCGCGCCCAGCCCACGCGCGGCGACGGCGCGTTGAGCACCGCCGTCATCAGGACGGGGAGCAGCAGCGTGACGGCGACCGCGCTGGTCATCTCCCAGATGAACGCGGGTGCCCAATGGCCCGGATGAGGCCGCATGAGCTGCATCAGCCGCACCGCGCTGCCCTGCCACACGCCCAGGACCAGCCCGAACGCCAGGACCTTCAGCGCCGGGCGCATGCGCACCCGGGGCCAACGCCACCGCGTGGATGCAACGTCGTCCCGGGCGCTCACCCCACGGCCTCCGAGGTGAGGACGGCCGGGCGCGCGGCCCGGGGCTTCATCCCGAAGAGCGGCCGGAGCCACGACACGCGGGACACGCCCTCGCACAGCCCCAGCGTGGCGGCGAAGGACAGCGTGAGCACCGCGAAGAGCATGGCCCAGGGACCCACCGGCAGCCGCAGGCACAGGTAGCCCACGCAGATGATGACCGTCTGGTGGAAGATGTAGAACGGATACGACAGCGCCTGCGCGTGCGAAAGCCACGCGGGGGCCGTGCGCACGTGGTGCCGCGCGAAGGCCATCGCCGTCAGCAGCCCGCTCCAGATGAGCACCGTGCCCCCCACGATGGCGGGCACCACCGGCATCACCGGCCACGGCCACACCAGCTCCACCCCGAGCGCCACCACCGTCACGGCCAGGAGCCCGTGGCGCAGCGCCACCAGCCGGCCCCACACGCCCGGGCAGCGGCCCAGCAGGTGCCCGTAGAGGAACAGCAGGCCGTAGTGCACGAACGTGCGCGGATCATCCAGCAGCGCGTGCGTCTCCGGGAAGTCGCGCAGGAGCACCCGGTTGAGCGCCAGCGGCACGACAAGCCACAGCACGTTCACCCCTCGCGACAGCCACGCGTCCGCCCTCGCGAGGAACCGCCCCCCGGCCTGCGTGCGCAGCGCCGCGAAGAGGGGCAGGGCCAGGAGGCAGTAGACGAACAGGTAGGCCACGAACCACAGATGGTGCCAGCTGAAGCTGCCCGCGGGGTAGGGCACGAAGTCGAACACCGTCGGGTAGAACGCGGCGTAGCTCCCCTGGATGCGGCCCTGGAACAGCCGCTCCACGTAGATCTGCGGCGGCACCACCACGAACATGCCGAACACCAGCGGCAACAACAGCCGCTTCGTCCGGTCCTTCGTGAACGCCCTCAAGGAGCGCCGCCGGAGCGCGAACGCGGTGCCCGCGCCGGAGATGACCATCAACAGCGGCATGCGCACCAGGTGCAGCACGCCCATCACCGGCTCCAGCACCGGCAGCGCCTGGGGGCTCTTGAGGTGCCACTCCCAGGTGTTGAACATCATCCCGGTGTGGAACAGGTGCAGCACCACGATGGCCAGCACCCGGAGCCAGTCCAGGTCGGGGTGGTGCGCGGCGGCGGGGCGGAGCGGGGCGCTCATGCGGCGGGGACCTCCTGACGGTGTCCGCCGCTGAAGTACCCACGCCCGTGCTCCTGGCACCACGCGGATGCCGTGAAACGGACCGCTCACGGCGCGAGCCGGACGGCCTCCTGCCCGGAGACGCGAAAAGGGCCGCCCGGTTGCCCGGACGGCCCTTCCCTTTGAAGCGATGGAGCGCTTCAGGTGAAGCGGTGGACTACTCGGCCACCACGTCGACCTTGATCTTCGCCGTCACCTCGCGGTGCAGGCGCAGCTCCACGTCGTAGCTGCCCAGCGACTTGATGGGCTCGGCCAGGTGCAGCTGGCGGCGATCCACCTGCTGGCCCTGGGCCGCGAGCGCCTCGGCGATGTCCAGCACCGTGACGGAGCCGAACAGCTTGTCCTGCTCGCCCACCTTGCGCTTGATGGTGACCTTGACGGCGCCCAGCTTCTTGGCCTGCTCGTCGGCAGCGCCCTTCAGCTTGGCGTTGCGCGCCGTCTGCACGGACTTCTCGTGCTCCAGCTGACGCAGGTTCTGCTCGCTCGCCAGGACCGCCTTCTTGCGCGGCAGCAGGAAGTTACGGCCGAAGCCGTCCTTCACCGTGACGAGCTCGCCGGACTTGCCGAGGTTGTCGATGTCCTCACGCAGAATGACCTTCATGTTCCTGTCTCCTGTGTTGCGGACCGGCGACTAGCCGACCACCGCGTTGTAGGGGAGGAGCGCGATGCCGCGGGCGCGCTTGATGGCCACCGCCACCTCACGCTGGTGCTTCGCGCAGTTGCCGGAGATGCGGCGGGGGATGATCTTGCCGCGCTCGGTGACGAAGTACTTCAGCGTCGCCTGGTCCTTGAAGTCCACCGACGCGTTCTTCTCCGCGCAGAACCGGCAGACCTTCTTGCGGCCGAAGCCACGACCACCGCGCTTGTCGTCGTCGCCGCCCATGCCGCCGCGGTCGCCACGATCACCACCACGGTCGCGGTCACCGCCGCGATCACCACCACGGTCGCCACCGCGCGAACCGCCGCCGTAGCCGCCACCGCCACCGCCACCGGGGCCGCGGGAAGCGCCCGCGCCCTGCTTGCTATCCATGCCGTTGCTCATGAACGTTCTCGTTTCCTGGAAGGTTGGGGGAAGGTCCCGTCAGAGGCGTTACGCCTCTTCGGTGGACTCCTCTTCCGAATCGCCACCCGCGAACTCGGCCGTCTCGCCGCGGAAGCCACCCTCGCGCTCGGCGGGAGCGCCCGGACGGGTCTCCTCGACATCGCCGGCCAGCTTGAGGTCCTCGAGCACCGGACGCGACTCGGGATCCACCTCGTCCGCGATCTTCACGGAGATGTAGCGCGTCACGTCGTCGATGTTGCGCAGGTTGCGCTCGATCTCCGCCACCAGCTTGCCGTCACCCAGGAAGCTCGTGTGGACGTAGATGGCGCGGGGCTGCTTGGCCACGGGGAACAGGGTCTTCTTCTTCCCCCACACCGTGAAGCGGAGGACCTTGCCGCCCTCACGCGAAACGATGCCGCGGACGCGCTCCTTGAGCTTGTCCACGTTGTCGTCGGTCACGTCCGGCTTGACCAGGAAGATGGTCTCGTACTCACGAAGCCGCTTGGCGGCCTGCGTCTCTGCCATGTTTCTCTCCCCTTGGGGTCGAGTGCCCCCCGGACCATCCGGGGAGCGGGGAAACGGCCGGAGGCCCTCGAAGGCCACCACCGGGGACGGGAAATCCTCTCGCGCGCCCGTCACCGTCGCGCCTTGGCCCGTGCGTGAACACGGGAAGCTTTGAAAGAACATCCACCGGACCGCGCGGGACGCACTCCGGGGGAAGGGGCTTCTAAGAGGACCCCTCCTGGAAAGTCAAGCTCGGGCAGGGGGGCAGGCGGCCGAGCGCCGGATGTCCGGGCGCTTCAGGCCCGGCGGTTGTGGCGGTTCATCGCCGTGGCGAGCCCGTCCCGCACCCAGCTCTCCGCCATGTCCGCCGCCTTGCCGATGAGTTCCTCCAACTGGCGGCGCTCGCCGTCATCGAAGTTGGACAGGACGTAGCCCGCCACGCGCTCCTTGGCGTTGGGCCCTTCGGGCTTGCCAATGCCCACCCGCACGCGGATGAAGGCGTCCTCGCCCAGGCACTGCACCATGCTCTTCAGGCCGTTGTGCCCGCCCGCGCCGCCGCCCGCCTTGAGCTGCAGCCGCCCGAAGGGCAGGTCCAATTCGTCGTGCACCACGAGCACGTCCTGCACCGCGACCTTGTAGAAGCGCGCCGCCTCCGCCACGGAGCGGCCGGACAGGTTCATGTACGTCTGCGGCTCCACGAAGAGGATGCGCTCGCCGCCCAGGCTTCCCTGGCCCACGCGCGCCTGGAACTTGTCCTGGGTGAGCTCCGCGCGGGCGCGCGACAGGAGCGCGTCCACCACCATGAACCCGACGTTGTGGCGGTGGCGCTCGTACTCGCGCCCGGGGTTGCCCAGCCCGCAGATGAGCTTCATGGAAGGCTCCCAAGGAGGGTGCGGGCCTGGAAGGGGCCACACCCGGAAAAAGACAGCGGGGCAGGCCCTGGAAGAGGCCCGCCCCGCGAAGAGACACCGAACGGCGGAAGAGGACTACTTCTTCGCCGGGGCCTTGGCCGCGGCCGCCGCGGGGGCCTTCGCGTCGCCCGCCTTCGCGTCCGCCTTGCCCGCCGCCGGGGCCGCAGCCGCCGCGGCCGCCGCAGGAGTCGCCTCCGCCGCTTCCGGCGCGGAGAGGACCGCGATGGTGTAGTTGACGTGCGTCTTCACGGACACGCCCTCGGGGAGCTTCACGTCGTTCACGTGGAGGGCTTCCGCGATCTTCAGGTTGGTGACGTCCACCTCGATCTGGAGCGGGATGTTGCCGGGGAGCGCCCAGACCTCCAGGTTGCGGCGAACCTGGGTGAGCAGACCGCCGTCCGCCACGCCCGCGGCCTTGCCGGTCAGCACGACGGGGAGGTTCACCTTGACCTGCTCCTTCTCCGTCACGGCGATGAAGTCCGCGTGCAGGATGTCGCGGGTCAGCGGATCCATCTGGTAGTCCTTCAGGAGGACCTGCTGATCATTGCCCGCCAGCTTCAGCTGGATGAGCGTGTTCAGCTTGTGCGGGGTGTTGATGGCCGCGCGGATGGCCTTGGGGTCCACGGAGATGTGCAGCGGCGCCTTCAGGTGCTTGCCGTAGACGACGGCGGGAACCTGGCCGGCGGCGCGCAGGCGGCGGGCAATGCCCTTGCCGGAACCTTCACGGGCCTGCGCTTCGAGGGTGCTCTTGTCGGTGGCCATGGAAATCTCTCTTTTCGGTGGGGTACCGCGGTGTTCACCGGCGTCTGGGCGCCCTCGGCATCCCACCCCCATGGTGGGCCCCGAAGACGGCGCCCGGGCCGTTTGAAGGCCCATGGAACCGGTGGAGGGGGCCGGACATGCCAGCCCCCGGGGTCCTTCGTCAAGCCGCCCGGCTTCCAGGCGGCGTTTCGCCTGGCTGCGTCCGGGCAGGCCCGGACGGCGTCAGACGAACAGCGAGCTCAGCGAGTCCGCGCGGTGGATGCGCGCGATGGCCTCCCCGAAGAGGGCGTCCGTCTGCAGGGCGCGGATCTTCGGGCACGCCTTGGCGTTGGCCGCGAGCGGCACCGTGTCCGTGAAGACGACCTCCTCCAGGACGGAGTCGGTGATGCGCTGGATGGCGGGGCCGGACAGGATGGGGTGCACCGCGTACGCGAGCACCCGGCGCGCGCCCTTGTCCTTCAGCGCGAGGGCCGCCTGGGCGAGCGTGCCCGCGGTGTCCACCATGTCGTCCACCAGGATGGCGTCCTTGCCCTTCACGTCGCCAATGAGGTTCATCACCTCGGAGGCGTTGGGGCGCGGGCGGCGCTTGTCGATGATGGCCAGCCCCGTGTTCAGCCGCTTGGAGTAGGCGCGCGCGCGCTCCACGCCACCGGCGTCCGGGCTGACGATGACCAGCTCGCTCGACTCCGGGAAGCGCTTGCGGATGTCCTCCAGGAACACCGGCGAGCCGTAGAGGTGATCCGAGGGCATGTTGAAGAAGCCCTGGATCTGCCCGGCGTGCATGTCCATGGACACCACCCGGTTGACGCCCGCGACCTCCAGCATGTCCGCCACCAGCTTGGCGGTGATGGGCGTGCGGGCCGCCACCTTCCGGTCCTGCCGCGCGTAGCCGTAGTACGGCATCACGGCGGTGATGGAGCCGGCGCTCGCCCGCTTGAGGGCGTCGCACATGATCAGCAGCTCCATCAGGTGATGGTTCGTCGGCGGGCACGTGGACTGGACGATGAACACGTCCTGTCCGCGTACGTTCTCGCCGATCTCGACGTGGATCTCCCCGTCGGAAAACGCGTCCACCGTCGCCTTGCCCAGGGGACGCTGGAGGTATTCGCAGATGCGATGCGCCAACGCCGGGTTGGAGTTCCCGGCGAACACCTTGAAGTCACGCGACGGCTGCATGGGGGCGCTGACTAACCCGTGAGCGCCCCGAATGGAAGTTCGTTAGTCGAGTTCAGCCGCCACGGGACCGAGCGTCCCGTTCTGCGCCTGGTGAAGGTGTTTCTCGTACTCGATGAGGATGACCCGCTCCATCTGGCTTCGTGTGTCCGCGTTCAACGGATGGGCGATGTCCTTGTAGGTCCCGTCCTTCCGTTTTTTCGCGGGCATCGCGATGAAGAGCCCGGTGGAGCCGTGGATCACCTTCAGGTCGCGCACGACGAAGCAGTGATCCAGGGTGATGGTGACGTACGCCTTGAGCTTGTCCTCTTCGACCGGAAACACCCGGACGTCGGTGATGTTCATGGTCCCCCCCCGAACCTGGAAGGCCGGAGCTACGGGGAAGCCTGGGACAGACTGAAGGTGAAAAGCAAGCACCCCCTACCTGTCGCGCTGGGGACCGTTCACTGCTCCCCTAGCCGTCATGCCCCGAAGGGCCAGTGACTCACCAGGTGGGTGAGGAAGGCCAGGTGGTAGACCACGATGATGGCGTAGACGACGGCGCCCGCGCGGATGGCGATGCGGCTGGCCTTGAGGCGGCGGTGCAGGCACAAGAGGCACAGGCCCGCGTTCACGATGAGCAGCTTGGAGAACATGAAGAGCAGCGGTGACTGCTCGTACGCCACGCGCATCACCGGGTTGAGCTCCTCCGCCACCCCCAGCTGCAGGAAGAGCAGGGTGAACAGCCCGTCCAGCAGGTTCAGCATGAGCAGCGCCACCGAAGCCGGTGACAAATAGAAAGAAGCCTGCTGCGCCCAACTCCCCGCCTGCACCTCATTCGCCGTCGCCGCCACGCCCCACCCCCAAGGTTCCCGTCCTGCTACCTGGGGCCAGGGCTATTCAAATCCCTTGCCAGGGCTTCCGGGACTTCATGGGAAGCAGCCGGGCAGGCGGCGCGGAGGGGGGCTTGCCGGGCTGGAAACGAAATTGACGGGAAGGGGTGGGTCGCGGAGATTGGCCCCGCCCAGCCACACCCCGACGAGCGTCCATTGCATCAATTCCCCAAAGATATCGGGTGGATAGAGGTCATCTGCGGATCCATGTTCTCCGGCAAGACGGAGGAGTTGATCCGCCGCGTCAAGCGCGCGCTGTACGGCCGGCAGAAGGTGCGCGTGTTCAAGCCGCGCATCGACACGCGCTACGACGACACGCAGGTGGTCAGCCACAGCCAGTTGAAATTGACGTCCCTGCCCATCGAAAGGGCTGAAGAAATTTTCCGGCACCTGTCCCCCGACACGCAGGTGGTGGGCATCGACGAGGTGCAGTTCCTGGGCGGAGAAGTGGTGCAGGTGTGCGAGGCGCTCGCCCAGCGGGGCATGCGCGTCATCTGCGCGGGCCTGGACCAGGACTACCAGGGGCGCCCCTTCGAGCCGATGCCGCAGCTGATGGCGGTGGCGGAGTACGTGACGAAGGAGCTGGCCATCTGCGCGGTGTGCGGGAACCCGGCCAACCGTTCGCAGCGCATCATTGGCAGCGAGGAGCGGGTGGTGGTGGGCGCGGCGGGTGCCTACGAGCCGCGCTGCCGCAAGTGTCACGTGGCGGAACCCGCGGAGGCGAGCCCTCCGCAGACGCTGAAGCTGTTCGACTGAAAGCCGAAAGCCGCCTCTCACCGGCGCGGGAGCCCCATCCGATGCGCGACACTCTCTACGCGAACGTGCCCTTCAAGTTGAACGAGATGGCCCACCACTATGGGCCCAACGTCCACCTGGTGGGAAATCCGTTTCTCCTCTCCCAGCTGGCCACGCTGTGCGCCAAGGGCACGCTGCAGCCGCAGATCAACCGGCTGGTGGAGCAGCTCTACGCGGACCTGGTGAAGACGGTCATCAACGCGGAGTTCCCGCGCAAGATGGTGACGATTCCCACCCGCATGATCGACTCCACGCCCCTGGGCATCTACCAGGGCGAGGTGGTGGACCCGCAGCTGCGCGTGGTGACGGTGAACATCGCGCGCGCGGGCACGCTGCCGTCGCAGGTGACGTATGACCTGCTCAACTTCACGGTGGATCCGTCCCTGGTGCGCCAGGACCACATCATCATGAGCCGGATGATCGACGCGGCCCAGGCGGTGGTGGGTTCGGAGATTGGCGGCGCGAAGATTGGCGGGGACGTGGACGACGCGTTCGTGCTGTTCCCGGACCCCATGGGGGCCACGGGCGGCAGCCTGTCCACGGCCATCCAGCTGTACAAGACGAAGGTGCCCGGGCGGGCCCGGCGCATCATCACGCTCAACCTCATCGTCACGCCGGAGTACCTGCGCCGGATGACGACGGAGCACCCGGACGTCATCATCTACGCGCTCCGTCTGGACCGCGGCCTGTCCCCGCCGGAGGTGTTCGGCACCGCGCCGGGCCTGCTCTGGGAGAAGGAGCGGGGGCTGGATGACCGGCAATACATCGTCCCCGGTGGCGGCGGCTTCGGGGAGATCATGAACAACGCCTACGTGTAGAGGGAGCACCCGGTGACGACGTTCCACGAGAAGGATGTCGGCGTCCTCATCTCCGAGGAGGCCGTGCAGGCGCGCGTGAAGGATCTGGGCGCGCAGATTACCCGCGACTACCAGGGCAAGGAGCTGACGCTCATCTGCGTGCTCAAGGGCTCCGCGTTCTTCGCCATCGACCTGGCGAGGGCCATCGATTTGCCGCTGACGCTCGAGTTCCTGGGCGTGTCCAGCTACCACGGCGGCACGGAGTCCACGGGCGAGGTGCGCATCACCACGGACGTGTCCAAGCCGATGGCGGGCAAGCACCTGCTCATCATCGAGGACATCATCGACACGGGGCTCACCATGAGCTTCCTGCTGGAGAACCTCCGGGCGCGCCACCCGGCGTCGGTGAAGATCTGCTCGCTCCTGGAGAAGCCCGCGCGGGCCAAGACGAAGGTGGACATCGACTACAAGGGCTTCGTCATCGAGGACAAGTTCGTCGTCGGGTACGGCCTGGACTACGGCGAGAAGTACCGGAACCTGCCGTTCATCGGCATCTGGAAGCACGTCTGAGAAACGCCTGATGGGCTCGGGTGCCCCTCCCTTCGGGGCGGGGGCCTCGGGACTGCGAGGGCCCTGTCCATGCGCCGCACGGCGGCCATGTGCAGGGCCTTCGTGCGTCGAGGGGTGCACGCATGCACAGCCTCTCCTCTGGACACCTGAGGAGGCTTGAACATGCGAGACGGGAACGTGAGGGCCGCCCGGGCGGCCTCCGCGAACGGCGATGCGATGCAGAAGTACCTGGCGGAGGCCGTCGGCACGTTCGTGCTGGTGCTCGGCGGCGTCGGGGCGGCGGTGCTGGCAGGCGACCGCATCGGCTTCCTGGGCGTGGCCTTCGCCTTCGGGCTGTCGCTCCTGGCCATGGTCTACACGATTGGCCCCATCTCCGGCTGTCACGTGAACCCGGCCGTGACGGTGGGCCTGATGATGGCGGGCAAGTTCGACAAGCGTCACCTGGCTGGCTACGTCATCGCGCAGTGCCTGGGCGCCATCCTGGCGGCGGGCGTGGTGCTGCTCATCGCGAAGGGCGCGCCGGGCGGCTACTCCGCGGGCGCGGAGGGGCTGGGCAGCAACGGCTACGGGGCGGCGTCTCCGGAAGGCTATGGCGGCGGGGCGGCCTTCATCACGGAGGTGGTGCTCACCTTCCTGCTGGTGCTGACGGTGCTGGGGGCCACGGACTCAAGGGCGCCGGTGGGCTTCGCGGGCGTGGCCATTGGCCTGGTGCTGACGCTCATCCACCTGGTGGGCATCCCCATCACCAACACGTCGGTGAACCCGGCGCGCAGCCTGGGCCCGGCGCTCTTCGCCGGAGGGGACGCCCTGCGCCAGCTGTGGCTGTTCATCGTCGCGCCGCTCTTGGGCGCGGCCTTCGCGTCCGCGGTGTACCGGCTGGTGAACCGCCCGGCGGTGCAGATCTCCGCCGCGCGCGCGGAGCAGGCCCTGGACGAGGAGCGCCGCGAGCGCGTGGCGGGCCGGCGCGACGTGGAACACCCCGTTTGAAGCACGAAGGCCGTGCCTCGCTTCTGTCGCGGGGCACGGCCTTGGCTTGTGGAGCAGGGGAGGGGGGCCTAGAAGGCGGCGTCGAAGACGACGTCGTTGGCGGCGCCCACGCCCACAGCGACCTGGTAGGACGACACGCGGCGCTCGAAGAAGTTGGTGAGCTCCTGCACGTCCTGCAGGTCCATGAAGTGCAGCGGGTTCTTGGTGTGGAAGATGGGGGCCATGCCCAACATCTGGAGGCGTTGGTCGGCCACGTACTCCAGGTAGCCGCGCATCTCCTGCACCGACAGGCCCATCACACCGCCGCTCAGCAGATCCTGGGCGAACTGCGTCTCGCACTCCACCGCGTCGCGCATCATCTGCACGACGTCCTTCTCCAGGCCCGCGTCGAAGAGGTCCGGCTCCTCCTTGCGCGCGGTCTTGATGGACTCGAAGGCGAAGGCCATGTGGGCGGACTCGTCGCGGAACACCCAGTTGGTGCCCGCGGCCAGGCCGTTCAGCAGCCCCTTGCTGCGCAGGAAGTACACGTACGCGAAGGCCGCGAAGAAGAAGAGGCCCTCAATGCAGCCCGCGAAGCAGATGAGGTTGAGCAGGAACTGGCGGCGGTCCGACTTGGAGCGGACCTGATCCAGCGCCTGGATGCTGTCCATCCACTTCATGCAGAAGCGCGCCTTGCGCTGGATGGACGGGATGTTGTCCACCGCCGCGAAGGCCTTGGCGCGCTCCGCCGGGTCCGGCACGTAGGTGTCCAGCAGCGTCAGGTAGAACTGGACGTGCAGGGCCTCTTCGTAGAGCTGGCGCGACAGGTACATGCGCGCTTCGGGCGCGTTCAGGTGCTTGTAGAGGTTGAGCACCAGGTTGTTGCCGACGATGGAGTCGCCCGTGGCGAAGAAGGCCACCAGCCGGTGGATGAGGTGACGCTCCGCGTCCGTCATCTTCGAGCGCAGGTCCACCAGGTCCGTGGAGAAGTCGATCTCCTCCACGGTCCAGGTGTTCTTGATGGCGTTGCGGTACATCTCGAAGAAGACGGGATACGCCATGGGGCGCAGCGTCAGGTTCATTCCCGGATCAAGCAGCATTGCTTCGGCACTCCCTTACGAAACGAAGGACGGGTGGGGTGGGGACGGCCAGGGACTACTGGCACGCCTCGCACGCCTCGGGGTTTTCCAGCGAGCACGCCACCGCTTCCGCCTCCGCGGTCACTGTCTGCGGCGCGGGCGTGGGGGCGGCGGTAATCGTCGGGCCACCCTGGCCCACGGTGGCCTTGGCGATGCGGGTCGCCGGGCGCGAGCGCAGGTAGTAGGTCGTCTTGAGCCCCTTCTGCCACGCGTAGAAGTACATCGAGGACAGCTTCCCGATGTTGGGCGTCTCCACGAAGAGGTTGAGCGACTGGCTCTGGTCGATGAAGGCGCCGCGGTCCGCGCCCATGTCCAGCAGCGAGCGCATGGGGATCTCCCACGCGGTGCGGTAGATGGCGCGCAGCTCCTCCGGCAGCTCCGTGAGGTCCTGCACGCTGCCTTCGGCCAGCTTGATGCGGTTGCGGGTGTTCTCGTTCCAGAGGCCCAGCTGCTGCAGGTCGCGCACCAGGTAGCGGTTCACCTGGAGGAAGTCACCGGACAGCGTCTCGCGCTTGAAGAGGTTGGACACCTGCGGCTCGATGCACTCGTAGCAGCCGGCGATGGACGCGATGGTGGCCGTGGGCGCGATGGCGATCATCAGCGAGTTGCGCAGGCCCACCTTCATGATGCGCGAGCGCAGCGCGTCCCAGCGCAGCGTGTCCTCCGGGACGATGCCCCAGCTGTCGAACTGGAGCTCGCCCTTGGCCGCGCGCGTCTCCGGGAAGGACGGGTGTGCGCCGAACTGCTCCGCCAGGTCGGAGGAGGTGACCAGCGCCGCGTAGTAGATCTCCTCGGAGATCTTCTTGGACAGGTTGCGCGCCTCCACGGAGTCGAAGGGCAGGCGCAGCTGGAAGAAGACGTCCTGGAGGCCCATCAGGCCCAGGCCCACCGGGCGCCAGCGGCGGTTGGAGTCCGCGGCGGTGGGGATGGGGTAGTAGTTGAGGTCGATGACGCGGTCCAACTGCTTGAGCGCGAGCATCGCGTTGGAGCGCAGTTGGTCGAAGTCGAACTTCCCGTCCTTCACCATGCGGCCCAGGTTGAGCGAACCCAGGTTGCACACCGCCGTCTCACCCTGGCTCGTGACCTCCAGGATTTCGGTGCACAGGTTGGACAGGTGGATGACGTTGCCGGGCTGGCCCGTCTGGTTGCTCTTGCGGTTGGAGATGTCCTTGAAGGTCATCCAGCCGTTGCCCGTCTGGGCGAGCACCTTCATCATCCGCGCGTACAGGTCGCGCGCCTTCACCTTGCGCACGGCCTGGCCCTGCGCTTCCGCCGCCACGTAAGCCTTGTCGAAGGCGTCACCGAAGAGGTCGGTGAGGTGCGGCGTCGTCTTCGGGTCGAAGAGGCTCCACTCCTGGTCGGCCTCCACGCGGCGCATGAAGAGGTCCGGCACCCAGTTGGCCAGGTTGAGGTTGTGCGCGCGGCGGGCCTCGTCACCGGTGTTGTCACGCAGCTCGAGGAAGTCCTCGATGTCCGCGTGCCACGTCTCCAGGTACACGCAGCACGCGCCCTTGCGCTTGCCGCCCTGGTTCACCGCCGCCACGGACGCGTCCAGCGTCTTGAGCCACGGGACGATGCCGTTGGAGTGGCCGTTGGTGGACTTGATCAGCGAGCCGCGCGCGCGCACGCGGTGGTACCCCACGCCGATGCCGCCGCTGAACTTCGACAGCATCGCGATGTCCGAGTACTTCTTGTAGATGGCGTCCAGCTCGTCCGCCGGCGAATCCAGGAGGAAGCAGCTGGAGAGCTGCTCGTGGCGCGTGCCGGAGTTGAACAGGGTGGGGGAGGAGGGCAGGTACTCCAGCGAGCTGAACAGCCGGTAGAGCTCGATGGCCTCGCGCGCGTTGTCGCCGGACAGGGCGCACGCCACGCGCAGGAAGAAGTCCTGCGGCGTCTCAATCACTTCGCGCGTCTGCGGGTTCTTGAGCAGGTAGCGGTCGTAGACGGTGCGCAGGCCGAAGTACTCGAACAGGTCGTTGCGGACCGGGTCGATGGCGGCGTTGAGCTTGCGCGCGTTGGCCTGGACGAAGGTGAGCAGGCGGTCCGCGATGAGGCCGTGCTTGTGGCCCGCGGCGACGGACTGGCTGAAGGACTGGATGTCCTGGTTGCTGACCTCCTTCTGGATGAAGGTGGAGAGCAGGCGCGCGGAGAGCCGGGCGTACTCGGGCTCCTCCACGATGAGCGCCGCGGCGGTCTGGATGGACAGGCTGTCCAGCTCCCGCGTGGTGGCGCCGTCATACAGGCCGCTGATGGTCTTGGTGGCCACGCGCATCACGTCCACGCGCGACAGGCCCACGCACGACTTGCCCACCGCGCGGACGATCTTGTTGAGGTCCACCGGCTCCGCCGTGCCGTTGCGCTTCTTCACCCGCATGGTGGTGGCGAAGTCGCCGGGAGCCGACGGGGCCTGCGTGGCGGGCGCCACGGCGGCGGAGTCGGGGGGCGGCGAGGCGACGGCGTTCGGCTTGAAAGGCGTCTGGACGGTCACGGGCGTCTCACTTCCAGGACAAGGCAAAGCGGAGCCACCAGGGTGGACTGACCCCGTGGGTGACGGCTCCGGTGATGGCGGGGAGGACCTGACTTGCGATCAGGATCCGAGGGCTTGGCGACAACAGCCCGACATGTAGTTACTTGTGAGGCAGAAGTGTGTGTCGGTCAAGGAAACCACACGCTGCCTCCGCGCTCCGGAGCGTCCCCCCGGGCATGGAGGGAAGCGCTCGACGGGACCCAACCTATGGGGGGTCACCCGGTGTGTCAACGCTAGATCCTGTGTAAACCCTGCGTGACGTTGGGATCGATCATTGCAATCTATGATCACTCACCGACACTCTTCTGGGCGTCTTCCGGCCGACATTTACAGGCGCGCAAATGCTGGTTGGGCCCCATGTTTTTCATAGGGTCACCCAACCCCTGGAGATCAGGGCTGGGGGCCCGCGTCGGAGGTTGGGGCGGCTGACGGAGGCGTTCCAGCCGCTTCACCGGCGGGTGGCGGGGCGGGCTGCCGGGGCGCCGGTGCTACAGGGGTGTTGTTCGGGGCGCTCTCGCTGTGGACGGCGCGGCGCAGGGCCTCCTCCAGGTCGCGGGCGGTGGGGCCCACGGTGGTGAGCATCTGGTTGGCGGCGCGGGCGTGGCGGTTCTCCGTCTCCGCGGCGAGCTTGAGCTGGGCCAGGCCCTCCGACACGAGGCGGCGGGCGTCCTCCAGCTTCTGACGCGCCTGGTAGAAGGCGACGTCGGTGAGCATGGACTGGAGGCTTCTGCGCTGCTCCTCGGTGATGCCGGAGAGCTTCTCCGCGCGGCGCAGGTAATAGAGGCCGCGCTCCACCTTGGCGGGTTCGCCGGACGCGATGCGCGGGCGGGCCAGGGTCTCCAGGAGGGGGAAGAGGGCGCGGTCCAGGTCGTCGCGGTCGGTGAACTTCTGCTGCGTCAGCAGGGTGACGTCCTGGCCCTCCAGGGGGAGGGGGGCGTAGGCGTCCGCGAGGCGCGGGTCTCCCGGGCGGTAGGCGGCGGCGCCGGTGGGCAGGGCGCGGCCCTTCATCACCACCAGCTCGCCGCCCTCCTGCACGACGGTGAAGGTGCGGGCGTTGAGCTGGCCCAGGAGGAAGACGACGCCGCCACCCAGGCCCAGGATGACGAGGAAGACGACGAGCCGGGTGAAGGTGCGGCGGGCCCGGTAGCCGAATCCCTGCGGTGAATGGGTGGTCATGTCGCCTGCTCTCCGGTCGGACGGGCGTGGGCCCGTGAGGGTCGAAACCTGAAATTGGGTCTTCTGGGACTCCAACGCTACAGTTTGCGCCCCGCCGGGATCATCATTTGCAATCCACCTTTCGTCGCATGGGGCCCAGCGAGCTGCTGCCCCGCTACATCTTCGCGGAGAGCCTGTTCGCGCGCCGACGTGTGCTCGAGGTCGACGCCGTGGCGTCCACGGGCGGCGAGAGCGCGCGCTTCCTGGTGGAGCGGGGCGCGCGCACCGTGGTGGCGTGCGACGCGGACGTGGCCGCGGTGGAGGCGGCGCAGAAGGCCCATGCGCACCCGCAGGTGCGCTACCGCGCCAACGTCTATGACGACCTGGAGGCGGGAAGCTTCGACCTGGTGCTGGTGACGGACCTGGCGCCCTACGTGCGGGCGCCGGAGCTGTTGGCGGAGCTGGCGCGGCTGGTGGCCCGGCAGGGCTTCCTGATGGGAGGCCTGCGCAACATCGCGGGGCTGGCGCTGCCGCAATTGCTGGAGCCGGAAGAGACGGTGCCGCCCACGTACGGGCAGCTCCTGGACGCGCTGACGGCGCACTTCCCCCATGTGGAGGTGGCCACGCAGTCGCCGGTGCTGGGCTACCAGCTCGCGTTCGAGCGGGGCGAAGGGCTGCAGGTGGACGGCTCGCTCGTGCGGCACAGCGAGGCGGCGTACTTCGTGGTGATGGCGGGCCTGGAGCCGGCGCGGGTGGTGGACCCCACGTGGGTGCAGCTGCCGCCGGAGCCGCTGGCCTTCACGCGCGGCAAGCTGGACGAGGTCGCGGCCCGGGCGAAGACGTGGGAGGAGCGGGCGGGGCGGCTGAAGGAAGCGGTGTCGAAGCTCCGCGCGGAGATTGGCGACCGCGAGGCGGAGGTCGTGGCGCTCAAGCCTGCGCTGGAGGGTGCCCGGCACGACATGGCGCGGCTGACCGCGCAGCTGGAGCAGGCCCGCGGCACGGTGGAGTCCGCGCGCGAGCGGGACGACCTGAGCAGCCGGCTGCGGCGCCGTGAGCTGGAGTTGCAGGTCGCGACGGAGCGGATCGCGGATGCGGACCGGCGGCTGACGGCGCAGCGCCTGGAGGTGGAGGCGGCGCAGCGCGCGCAGGCGGACGCGGGTGTGCAGGTGCTGGCCGCGCAGGAGACGCTGCGGCTGGAGCGGGCGCGGCGCGAGGAGACGGCGGCGACGCTGGACGAGTCGCGTGAGCGGCTGACGCAGGCGTACACGGAGCTGCGCGCGCTGCAGGACGAGCTGGGCTCGCTGCGCATCGACCGGGAGCGGGACCGGCTGGCGGCGGAGCGCGCGCAGGACTCGGCCGAGGACCGGCGGCGTCAGGCGGAGGCGGCTCGCGAGCGGGAGCTGCGCATCGCGGAGCAGTATTCGACGGCGCTCGCGGCGGTGGAGCACCTGAAGGCGGAGCTGGCGCGCGCGCAGGAGTCGGCGCGGACGGCGGGCGACGCGGTGCCGGTGAAGGATGCGGAGCTGGCGCGAGCGCGCCGGGAGCTCGCCGAGGCCCAGCAGCGGATGCACTCCGCCGAAGGGGCGCGCAAGGACGCGGAGGCGCGGCTCGCGGAGCGCGAGGCGTTGCAGCGCGGTCTGGAGACGGAGCTTGCCAGCGCGCGTGCGGCGGAAGAACGGCTGCGGCAGGATCTGGAGGGCCGCGCGCAGTCGGAGTCGGCGGCCCGGGCGCTGGCGGCGCGGTTGGAGGAAGAGCTCCACGCGGCCGGGCTGCGCCTGGAGTCGCTGGAGGCGGAGCAGAAGCGCGTTGAATCCGCCCAGCACGTGGCGGGGCAGCGGCTGGTGGCGGCGGAGACGGAGCGCGTCCGGGTGGAGGCCGCGCTCGTCCAGGCCATCGACGCGGAGCGGGGCCAGGCGCAGGCGCGGCTGGACGAGGCGCTGGCCCAGGCTCGGGCCGAGGCCGACGAGCGGGTGACGAACGCGCTGGCCGCCGCGCACGCCGACGCGGATTCGCGGCAGGAGCGCGCGCTGGCGGAGGCCCGCGAGCAGGAGGAGGCGCGGCTCGCGAAGGCGCTGGAGGACGAACGGGCTTTCACGGAGCTCGCGCTGACGGAGGCCCGTGAGCAGGCGGAGGCCCGGCTCGCGCAGTCGCTGGAGGAGGCCCGGGCCGACGCGGATGCCCGTGTCGAGCGGGCCCTGGCGGATGCGCGCGAGGCGGCTCAGGCGCTGGATGCGGCCCGGTCCGACGCGGATGCTCGTGTCGAGCGGGCTCTGGCCGAAGCGCGGGCCGACGCGGATGCTCGGGTGGCGAAGGCGCTCGCGGACGCCGCTGCTGAACGGGCCGCGGCCCTGGCGGAGGCGGAGCACCGACGCGAGCAGGCGCTCGCCGAGGTCCGTGCAACGGCCTCGGCTCAGCGGAGCCGGCAACTGGCGGATGTCGAGGCTCGGACCGAGCAGGCTCTCGCGGAAGCGCGTGCCGAGGCGGAGGCCAAACGGGCCCAGGCGCTGGCCGAAGCCCGCGCCGAGTCCGAGGCCGAGCGGGTCCGGCAGCTGGAGGAGGCAGAGGTCCGCGCCGCGCGGATGCTCGCGGAGGTGCGTGCCGAAGTCGAAGCCCGCGCGGCCACCGCGCTCGCCGACGCCCGCGCCGAGTCGAGCGGCCAGACGGAGCAGGTGCTCGCCAACGTGCGCGCGGAGGCGGAGGCCCGGCTCGCGGCGGCGGAGGCTCGTGCCGCGGAGGCCCTCGCGGCCGCGGTCGAACAGGCCCGTTCCGAAGCACGGGACACCCTGGCCCGTGAGGTGTGGGAACACGGGGCCCGGCTCGCGGAGTCGAACCAGGCGCGCGAAACCGCCGAGGCGAGGAGCACGGAGCTGGAGGCAACGCTCCGCTCGCTGCGGCAGGAGCTGACCGACTCGGAAGCCCTGACGGCGCTCATCCAGGAGGACCTGGCTCGGGAGCAGAAGGCCCGGGCTTCGTTGCAGGCGGAGCTCGACGCGGCTCGCGAAGCGCTGAGCAACGAGCAGGAGCGCGCGGCTCGCTGGGAGGCGTTGCTCGCCGATACGCAGGCGCAGCTGCTGTCGGAGCGTGAGCAACAGGCCCGTGCGCAGGTGGCGATCGCGAACCTCCAGGAGTCGCTCGACGCGGAGCGGGCCCTGCGCTCCAAGCTGGAGGGCTCGGAGTCTTCGTGGAACGAGGCGCAGAGCGCCCTGGAAGCGGACCGGCTGCGGCTGGATGCCGCGCTGGGCGTGGCGCGCACGGTTCTTGAGGAGGAGCGCTCGCAGCGAGCCCGGTTGGAGGCGTCGCTCGCCCAGCTCCAGCAGGACTCCGCTTCGGCGCTGGAAGAGGAGCGTGCCCGGGCTGAAGCCTCGCGGGTTTCGGCTCAGGAGGCCCGGGCGCGGCTCGAGACGGACCTGTCGGCGGCGCGTGCCGCGCGGCTGTCCACCGAGGCCGCCTTCGAGCAGACGCGCCAGACCCTTTCGGAGGTCCAGGCCTCCTTCGCCGAAGCGCAGCGTACGAACGACGCCGCGCTGCTGGAGCTGCGGCAGTCGCACGCGGCGTCGGCGGACGAGGCGCGTGGTTACGTCCGGGAGCTGGAAGAGGCGAAGAAATCGCAGGCGGCCCTGGACGCGACGGTGCGCGAGCTGCGCGCGGAGCTCACCGAGGCGCGGCGGTCCGAGGTCGAGGCGCTGTCCTCGCTCGATGATGCGCGTACGCAGGAGGCTCGCGACCGCGAGTCGCGTGCGAAGGATGATGCCGCGCTCCACTCGGAGCTGGAGACCTTGCGCGCGGAGTCCGCGGCCCAGCGCGAGCGCCTGACCGAAGCGGAGCAGGCACGGGCCGCTGTCCAGGCGCGGCTCGCGGAAGTCGAAGCCCGCCGCGCCGAACTGGAAGCGTCACTGTCGGACACCGAGTCCCGCTTCGCCGAAGAGGCCGCCCGTCTCCCCGCGATGCAGCAGGCCCTCACGGAGGCCGAGGCCCGCCTCGCGACCGAGACCGCGCGCGGGACCACGCTGGAGCAGGCCCTGGCGGAGGCGGAGGCCCGGCATGCCGCCGTGTCCTCTCAGAGGGCCGAGCTGGAGCAGGCGCTCGCGGACGCGAAGGCCCGTCATGCAGCGGATGCCGCACGCCTGACTTCGCTGGAGCAGTCCCTGGCGGAGGCGGAGTCCCAGCAGACCACGGAGACCGAGCGCCATGCATCGCTGGCGCGGACGCTCGCGGAGGCCGAGGCCCGGCTTGCCTCGGAGTCCACGCGCCGTGCTGAACTGGAAGCGGCGCTCGCGGAGGCGGAGTCCCGGCAGGCTGCCGAATCCACGCGGCGCTCCGAACTCGAAGCGGCTCTCGCGGAGGAGGAGTCCCGGCAGGCCGCTGAGTCCACGCGACGTGCTGAGCTGGAAGCGGCGCTCGCGGAGGCCGTGGCCCGGCAGACCGCTGAATCCACTCTGCGTGCCGAGCTGGAAGCATCGCTCGCGGAAGCAGAGGCCCGGCAGACCTCTGAGTCCACTCGGCGTGCCGAGCTGGAAGCATCGCTCGCGGAGGTCGACGTCCGGCAGGCCGCGGAGTCCACCCGCCGCTCTGAACTGGAAGCGTCCATCGCCTCGGCGGAGTCCACGGTCGCCGCCGAGTCTGCTCGCCGTTCCGAGCTGGAAGCTTCGTTGAAGGACGCGGAGGCCCGCCTCTCCACCCTGGAGCAGGCACTGTCGGACGCGGAGAAGCGCGCCGCCTCCGAGACTTCTCGCCGGGTCGGACTGGAAGCCTCCCTGTCAGAAGTCGAGTTCCGGCTCGCCGCGGAGACCGCGAACCTCAGCGCGTTGGAGGATTCGCTCGCGCAAGCGGAGGCCCGGCTCGCGGAGGGTTCGCAGTCGCAGGACGCGGCACGCGAGTCCGAAGCCCGGGCCGCGCGTCTCACGGAGTCCCTGACCGCGCGCGAGCAGGAGCTTCGCGAGGCCAGCGCCCTGCGGGTCTCCATGGAGGCGCAGCTGGAAGGCGCGCTCTCGCGGACCGAGCGGCAGCAGCAGGACCTGGACGAACTGCGCGCGCAGCTGGGGCTGAAGGAGCAGGAGCTGACAGGCCTGCGCGCCGAGACGGCCCGCTTGGGCGCCGCGCACCAGGAGTTGATGCGCCTGGGCTCCGAGCTGCAACGGGCACACGCCGCGCTGCATGAGCGGAGCCAGCAGGTCGGCCGGCTGGAAGCGGAGTTGGTGGACGCCAGCGACCGGCTCGCCGCGACTCGCGAGCACGCGGAAGTGCTCGTGGTGCAGCTCGAAACCGCACGCCGCTTCGCGGGCAAGGCCACGAACCTGGAGTCCGCGCTGGAAGGCCTGCGCGCGGAGCTGGAAGCCGCGCGCGCGGAAGCGGCCCGGCTCACGGAGACCGTCCAGACCGGGAACGAACGCACCGCCGCCCTGGAGGCACAGCTCGCGGACCTCACCACGCGCGCGGAGCGGGAACGGACCGACCTGGAAGCCCGGCTCGCGGAAGCCACCGCCCAGGCTGGCACGGAGCAGGCCGAGCTGGAGCTGCGCCTGACCGAAGCGCTCGCCCAGGCCGGCACGGAGCGGGCGGAACTCGAAGCCCGTCTCGCCGAACTCACCGAACAGGCCCGCGAGGAGAAGTCCTCCATCGAGGCCCAGCTCGCGGACGCCACCGCCCGCGCCGCGGCGGAGCGCGCCGAACTCGAGGCCCGCATCGCGGACCTCACCGCTCAAGCCGACTCCGCGAACGCGGAGCGCGACGCCCGTCTCTCGGAAGCCCAGACGCGCGCCTCGACGGAACAGGCCGAACTCGAAGCCCGCCTCGCCCGGTCCGCCGAACAGACCCGCGAATCCCTCGCCGCCATGGAGGCCCGCCTCGCCACGGCGCTCGAGGACGCGCGGACCGAACAGGCCGCGCTGGAGTCCCGCGTCGCCGCCCTGACCCAGGCAGCCGCCGACGCCGAGGCCCATGCCCGCCGCGCGGACTCCGAGCGCGAGCGCCTCCAGTCGGACCTGACGGTCGCCCGCGCCGCCCGCGTCCGCCTGGAGGGCCGGACCAACTCCCTGGAGACCGCCGCCGCGGATGCCGCGCGTCTCCTGGACACCGAGCGCGCTGAACGCGACCAGCTCTCCGCGCGGATCCGCGAACAGCAGGCCCGGCTGGAAGCGCTGGAGACCGAACGCGAGACCCTGATCCAGGCCCTGGAGGAAGCGAAGTCCGCCCCCCCCGCGCCCCCGGAGGACGTGCTGGAGATGGCCGCGGAGATGGAGGTCCTCCAGGCCCACGTGGAGAAGATGCAGGACCAGCTCGCCGCCCGGGAGGCCGAACTGGCCGAGCTGCGCCGCGCCAGCGCCCCTGGCGCCTCGCGCCGGGCCCTGCCTGCCCTGGACGTTCCCGCCTCGCCCAAGAAGGTCGGCGAGCGCGAATAAACGCGGGCGTCTACACTTCCCCCCGTGGACGCAAGCGAACGCATCTTCAAGTACCACGGCCTGGGCAATGACTTCGTCGTCCTGGACCGGCGCCGCACCGGCGTGGACATCGACGCGGAGCAGTCCCGCTGGCTGTGCGACCGGCGCCGGGGTATCGGCGCGGACGGGGTGCTCGCCATCCTCCCGTCGTCCCGCGGCCTTGCCCGCATGGTCGTCCACAACGCCGACGGCAGCATCGCGGAGATGTGTGGCAACGGCCTGCGCTGTGCGGTGAAGTATCTGGTGGACCACTCCGGCCAGCACCCGGCGCTCATCGACGTGGAGACCGGGGCCGGCGTCCTCACCTGCGAGCCCGGCTACGGCGACGGCGGCGTCGTCGGCGTGGACATCTCCATGGGCCCGGCCCGGCTGGTGGCCGCGAACCTGCCCTCCGGGACGACCGGCCAGCCCTTCGTGAGCGCCCCCGTGCCTGGCCATGAGGGACTGCTCGGCACCGCGGTGAACATGGGCAACCCGCACCTGGTGCTCCTGGACCAGCCCCTGGAGGCCGCCGAGCGCCTGGGCCCCGGCCTGGAGCGGCACCCCGCCTTCCCGGACCGCACCAACGTGGAGTTCGTCCGCGTGGACGAGGACGGCCTCACCGTCGTCGTCTGGGAGCGCGGCTGCGGCCTCACCCAGGCCTGTGGGACGGGGGCGTGTGCGTCCGCCGTGGCGGCCGTGCTGGCGAAGCGCCTGCCCTCGAATGCCTGGCTGCGCGTCACGCTGCCGGGCGGCGACCTGAGAATCCGCGTTCCGGACGACCTGTCCGACATCCGGCTCCGAGGCCCCGTGGCCTTCGTCTTCGAAGGCGTTGTCGCGCTTCCAAGGGCCCGATAGCCTTCGGTTTTCCTCCCTTCGCCCCCCGAGTGCCGTGGCCGGTCCCATCCTCGTCGTCGACGACGACCTGTTCTTCCGACAACTCGCCACGGACCTGCTGTCGCGCCGGGGGCACCGCGTGGTGGCGGTGGAGAACGCCACCCTGGCCCTGGAAGAGGTGGGCCGGGCGACGTTCGACCTGGTGCTCACCGACGTGGTGATGCCCGGCGTGGACGGCTTCTCGCTCACCGCGCGCCTGCGCGAACGCGACCCTGAGCAGGAGGTCATCCTCGTCAGCACGCGCGACGACGTGCAGGGCTCGGAGGTCGCGCTGCGCCTGGGCGTGGCGGACTGCCTCGTCAAGCCCGTGGAGGAGTCGGACCTGCTGCTCGCGGTGGACCGCGCCATGGAGCGCGCCCAGCTGCGCCACGAGCGCGCCCGGCTCCAGGACGAGAACCTTGAGTTCGCCCGCTTCCACAACCTCCAGCAGCGCTGCCTGGAGCTGCTCTCCCATCCGGATCTGGAATGGCTCCAGGAGCGCGTCATCGCGGACCTGGGCGCGGTGTGCGACGCGCAGAGCGCCGCGCTGTGGGTGGTGGACGACCGGGGAGACCTGGCGCTGCGCTCCTACCGGGGCCTGCTCGACAAGCAGTTCCTGCCGGAGAAGATGAGCCCGGAGGGGCCGCTGTCCCTGCGCCTGCGCGAAGCCGCTCCGTGGCTCGCGCGCGATGAGCGCTCGCCGGTGCTGTACGTGCCGCTGGTGGCCGCCGGGGAGGTGATGGGCCTGGCGCAGCTGTCCGACCCGCTCACCGGCGACTTCCGGCTGGAGCACACGCGCGACGCGAAGGTGCTGGCGGACTTCGCCGCGGTGGGCGTGAAGAACGGCCGCAAGCTGATGGCGCTCCAGCGCCTGGGCCTGCGCGACCGCGACACCGCCGCGTACAACCTCAGCTACTTCACCGACTACGCGTCCAAGGAGATCTACAAGGCGCGCAGGTACGGGCGCACGTTCTCGCTCCTGACCTTCAGCATCGACAACCTGCCGCTGGTGCGCGTGCGGCTGGGGGCGCAGGACGCGAAGAAGGCGGTGCGCGGCATCATCAAGGCGCTCAGCAAGATCATCCGCGACTCGGACGTCATCGCGAAGGCGAGCGACCAGGAGTTCTACCTCCTCCTGCCGGAGACGGACTTCTTCGGCGCGATGATGTTCGTGCGCCGCGCCGTCGCCGCCGTGCGCGACGAGCCGGATGTGCAGGACGTGGAGCAGCGCCTGCCGCTGGCGCTCGTGGGTGGGGCGAGCACGTTCCCCAAGGACGGCGAGGACTTCGACGAGCTGGTGCACCGCTGCCGCCGCCGCATGGACGAGCGCCGCGCGTCGCTCCAGCGCCGGCTGATGCTGGACGGGCTGCCGTTCTGGGACGAGGTGGACCTGCTTCTGGGCACGCCCAACAGCCCGCGTCTGCCCACGGACGACCGCGCGGAGCCCAGCCGCCGGGGCAAGGTGGCGGACGTGCTCTTCGACGAACTCCAGGTGGAGATCGCCCGGGAGCTGGTGCGCGACCCGGGCTCGCGCGGGTTGCTCTACGTGGGCGGCCCGGAGATCCGCGCGGACCTGCCCCTGGCGGTGGGCCTGGAGCAGGCGCCGCCGGACCTGTCGTCTCGCATCTACCTGCTGGGCCGCCGCGTGGACCTGGAGTCGCACGCGGCGCTCACGCCGGTGTTCCTGGAAGGGGATGAGCGGGTGGCGCGCCACGAGTTCATCCTCTGGCTGTCGGAGAGCGCGTCGTACGCGCTCATCCAGCGGCGCGGGCGGGGCGCGACGTGGGGGTTCCATACCTCGGACACCGCGGTGGTGGACGGGCTCATCTCCAAGCTGCAGGCCGAATACGACCTGCAGCCCTACTGACGTCACGAAGCGGAGCAAGCGACCTTGGCCCAGGTGCGGAAGATCCTCATCGCCGACCCCGACCTCGACTCGGTGCGCGCCCTGTCGCGGGCGCTGCGCACGAAGGGCTATCAGGTGCACTACGCGCCGGATGGCTCGCGGGCGCTGGAGGTCGCGGTGCTCCGGCACCCGGACCTGACGCTCTTCGACGAGGCGTGCCGGCTCTTGGACGCGCGCACGTTCGTGCAGATCCTTCGCACCAACCCGCGCACGGAAGACATCCCGGTGGTGCTCACCACGTCCAGCCTGGACTCGGACCGGGCGCGGGGCATGCGGGACGGCACGCTGCGCAAGCCCTTCAACCTGGACGAAGTGCTCAGCCGCATCGAGCACATCTTCCGGCGCAACGAGGCGGCCAAGGACCTCAAGAGCGAGCAGCAGGAAATCGAAGGTTCGCTCAGCCAGCTCAGCATCCCGGACCTCATGCAGATTCTGGGCATGAACAAGCGCAACGGGCGCCTGTCGCTGGAGCGCGGTTCGGAGCGCGGGGAGATCACCGTCTCGGATGGGCGCACGGTGAACGCGCGGCTGGGGAGGGTGGAAGGGGAGAAGGCGCTGTTCCGGCTGTTGGCGTGGACGGAGGGCAACTTCACCTTCACGCCCGGCACCAGCGCCGCGCGTCCGCGCATCAACCGCGCCATGGACGACGCGCTGCTGGAAGGCATGCGCCAGTCGGACGAGGTGAACCGCCTGTTGCCGGGCCTGCCGCCGCGCCACACGCGGCTGATGCTGGCGCCGGAGGTGGACCTGTCCGAGGAGCAGCACCCGGTGACGGCGCAGGTGATGGAGTTGCTGCGCCAGCCCCGCGCGCTGGGCGAGGTGCTGGACCTGGCGCCCGCGACGGACATGGAAGTGCTGGGCGTGCTGTCCACGCTGCTCCAGAAGGGCGTGGCTCGGCCCACGGAGAGCGAAGGCCAGAACCTGGGCGCGGGAGACCTCATCGGCGCGGCGGAAGTCCACGCGCTGCGCGGGCGCCTGTTGCGCACGCGGACGCTGGCGAAGGTGGCGACGGCGAAGGTCTTCGTGTGTGGCAGTGGTTCGTCCGCGGCGCGCCGCATCCTGGCGCGGGTGCCGGGGCTGGAGGCGATGTCGGCGGACCCGACCGCGGTGAAGAGCGGCTTCGGGACGCTGGGACGCCTGGAGCTGAGCGACGTGCTGAACGTGGACTTCTGCGTGCTGCCGCCCGCGGAGGCCGCGCGACCGCTGTGGCGTCCGTTCAGCGCGGGGGCCATTGGCGCGCTGTTGATGGACAACTCGGAGCCGGCGGTGCGGCTGGCGCACTACCTGGCGTGGGAGGTCCGCATCCCCATCGTGGTGGTGGGCACGGAGGTCCCGGCACCGTTGCAGGGCGCTCCGGCCGGAGTGATTGCTCCAGGGGAGGACCTCACGGAGGCCCTGCGCGCCATGCTGGTCCAGGCGCTCAACCCCGCGCCCACGCTGCCCGGTGTCACGCAGGTGCAGCGCGCTTCCGTGACGCCCCCGTGAAGCGGCGGGTTCCGGCGCTCCCGGTGTAGCGGGAGCGCACCCCGGCACCGCGGCGAGCTCAGCTCCTACGCTCCAGGTACATGGGGAGCTCGCCTTTCGGCCACAGCGTCAGGTTCGCGTTCGGCTCCAGCGTGAAGCCGGGCGCTTCGCGCAGTCGGTAATGCTGGGCCACGGTGGCCACGATGAGCTGCGCCTCCATCATCGTGAAGCCGCTGCCGATGCACATCCGGGGGCCCCCGCTGAAGGGGAAGTACGCGAAGCGGTGGCGCTTCGCCGCGGCCTCGGGGGCGAAGCGCTCCGGCCGGAACGCGTCCGGCTCCTCCCAGAAGTCCGGATGGCGCTGCGTGACGTAGGGGCACAAGTTCACCGACGTCCCCTTCGGGATGTGGAAGCCGCCGATGACGTCGTCCTCGTCCACGGTGCGGCTGAAGATGGGCACCGACGGGTACAGCCGCATCGTCTCCTCCAGCACCTGCTTCGTGTACCCGAGCTTCGGCATGTCCTCCAACGTGGGCGCGCGTCCTCCCAGCACCGCGTCCAGCTCCGCGTGCATCCGGGCCTCGGCCTCCGGGTGCTTCGACAAGAGTCCCCACGTCCAGCTCAACGCCGTGGCGGTCGTCTCATGGCCGGCGAGGAGCATCGTCATCACCTCGGCCCCCAGTTGCTCGTCCGTCATGCCCTCGCCCGTGTCCTCGTCGCGCGCGAGCATCAACATGGAGAGCAGGTCACCCGAGTCGTCGCCGCGCTCGCGCCGCGTGGCGATGATGCCCCGCACGGTTTCCTGCAGCGAGGCGCGCGCAGCGCGGAAGGCGCGGTCGTAGCGGGTGGGCAGCACGGGCGGCAGCATGCGGAAGGTGCGGAAGCGCTCGGCAATCTGCTTGCCCAGTTCGGTGAAGGCCACGCCCACCCGTTCGGTCTGGTCCTCCACGGACGTGCCGAAGAGGGCCTCTCCGACGATGGTCAGCGTCAGCCGCTTCATCTCCTCGCTGATGCCCAGGGGCGTCCCGTTCGCGGCGGCCGGCTCCCAGCGCTGGAGCATCGCCTCCGTGCGACGGACCATGCCCGCGGCCATGCCCGCGATGCGCTGCCGGTGGAAGGCGGGCTGCGCGAGCCTCCGCTGACGGAGCCAGAAGTCCCCCGTGCTCACGAGCAGTCCGTTGCCGGTGAGCCACCGGACCATGCGGTACGTGAGGTGTTCCTTCGTGTAGTTCTTCACGTGGTCCTGCAACACGTGTTTCACGCCGTCCGGATGCGCGATGAGGTGCGCGCGCTGGGGGCCCAGCCGGTAGCCCACCACGTCCCCGTACTGGCGATGAAGCGTGCTCATGCAGCCCAGGAGGTCGCGGCGCACGTCGGGCAGGATGCCCATGATCAGGTGGCCCCGGTGACCCGGAGGCCGACGGGTGACGGTGGCGGTGGCGGTGGTCATCGGGTGCAAAAGTATCACGCCGCCATGCCCCGCGTGCAGGGTCCGCGGGCGCCAACGCGCACTGCGAGTCGGTGTATCCGGAGCGCGCGTCCGTGCCGTCCCAATGAGTGCTCAGCTCCGGCGCTCAAGATACATGGGGAGCGCGCCCTTGGGCCGCAGCGTCAGGTGCGAATCCGGCTCCAGCGTGAAGCCGGGCGCTTCGCGCAGGCGGTAGCGCTGGGCCACGGTGGCCAGCACGAGCTGCGCCTCCATCATCGCGAAGCTGTTGCCGATGCACTGCCTTGGCCCTCCGCTGAAGGGGAAGTACGCGAAGCGGTGGCGCTTCGCCGCGGCCTCAGGGGCGAAGCGCTCCGGACGGAAGGCCTCGGGCTCCTCCCAGAAGTCCGGATGGCGCTGCGTGACGTAGGGGCTCACGTCCACGGAGGTCCCCTTCGGGATGCGGAAGCCGCCGATGACGTCGTCCTCCTTCACGCTGCGGCTGAAGATGACCGCGGCGGGATACAGCCGCATCGTCTCCTCCACCACCTGCTTCGTGTACCCGAGCTTCGGCACGTCCTCCACCGTGGGCGTGCGTCCACCCAGCACCGCGTCCAACTCCGCGTGCATCCGGGCCTCCACCTCCGGGTGCTTCGATAGCAGTCCCCACACCCAGCTCAGCGACGTGGCCGTCGTCTCGTGGCCGGCGAGGAGCATCGTCATCACCTCGGCCCCCAACTGCTCGTCCGTCATGCCCTCGCCCGTGTCCTCATCGCGCGCGAGCATCAGCATGGAGAGCAGGTCGCCCGTGTCGTCGCCGCGCTGGCGCCGGGTGGCGATGATGCCCCGCACGGTCCCCAGCAGCGTGGCGCGCGCGTCGCGGAAGGCGCGGTCGTAGCGGGTGGGCAGCACGGGCGGCAGCATGCGGAAGGTGCGGAAGCGCTCGGCGATCTGCTGGCTCAGCTCGGTGAAGGACGCACCCACCCGTTCGGCCTGGGCCTCCACGGAGGTGCCAAAGAGGGCCTCTCCGACGATGGCCAGCGTCAGCCGCATCATCTCCTCGTTGATGCCCACGGGCGTGCCGCTCGCGGCGGCCGTCTCCCAGCGCTGGAGCAGCACTTGCGTCTGCCGCACCATGCCCGCGGCCATGCCCGCGATGCGCTGCCGGTGGAAGGCGGGCTGCGCGAGCCGCCGCTGACGGAGCCAGAAGTCCCCCGTGCTCGTGAGCAGGCCGTTGCCGGTGATCCACCGGCCCATGCGGTACGTGAGGTGTTCCTTCGTGTAGTTCTTCACGTGGTCCTGCAACACGTGCTTCACGGCGTCCGGATGCGCGACCAGGTGCGAGCGCATGGGGCCCAGCCGGTAGCGCACCACGTCGCCATACTCGCGATGGAGGGTGCCCAGGCAGCCCAGGATGTCGCGGCGCACGTCGGGCAGGATGCCCATGAGCAGGTGGCCCCGGGGGCCCGGGGGCTGACGGGTGACAGTGGCGGTGGCGGTGGCGGTGGTCATCGGGCGCTTCCTCCTGGAGGGAGGTATCGCGCCCCACATGCCCCGCGTGCATGGTCCCGGGGCGCCAACGCATTGTCCGCGGGCGCCACCGCGCATTGCGAGGCGAGGGGACGTCAGGCCATGCTGGCCCGCGATGCGTCCCCAGACGCTCCAATCCTCGCTGTTCCGCCCCCTGTTCCAGGTGGGCCTGTCGCTGGGCATCGCCCGGGAGCGGCTGCTCGAAGCGGTGGGCGTGGACGAAGCCCTGCTCGCGCGACCGGACGTGCGGGTTCCCTACGCGGCGCTCCAGCGCGTGTGGGCCCTGCTCGTCGAGGTGGGCGGCTCCGAGCCGCTGGCCGTGCGGCTCGCGCAGGCGCTGGAGCCCACCCACGTGGGGCTCGTGGGCTACGTGCTGGTCAACAGCCCCGACCTGCGCACGTCCCTCCAGCGCTACTGTCGCATCCACGCGCTGTTGGACCCGCGCACGACATGGCGAGTCCTCCAGCTGCCCGGGATGATGCGCGTGGAGCTGGAGCTGGACCCGCAGGATGAATGGGCCTCGCGCCTGAAGCACCCCGTGGAGGGGCTGCTCGTGGCGATGGTGGCCAGCGGCCGCGAGCTCAGCGGCGAGGACTGGCGCCCCACGCGCGTGTGCGTCACGCATCCTCGCCATGCGGCTTCGCCGGCCGTGGAGGAGTTCCTCGGCGTCGGCATCGAGTACGGCGCGAGCGCCAACCTCATGCAGGGTGACGAGGCCGCCGCGAACCTCCCCATCCGCCACGCGGACATCGAGCTGGGCAACCTGCTCCACGCCCGCGCCGAAGCGGAACTGGCGCGGGTGGAGGCCCACGAGGTCCGCTCCTGGCGCGAGCGCGTGGAGGAGGTGCTCGCGGCCCAGCCCCGCACGGGGGACCTCATCCCCGCGGACGTGGCGACGCGGCTCGCGGTGAGTGAGCGCACGCTCCAGCGCCGCCTGCGGGAGGAGGGCGTCACGTTCGCGGGCCTGGAGGACGCCGTGCGCCGCGACCGCGCCTTCCAGCTCCTGCGCGACGGACAGCTGCCCCACTTCGAGATCGCCTTCCTCCTGGGCTTCAGCGACCCCAGCGCCTTCACCCGCGCCTTCCGCCGCTGGAGCGGGATGACGCCAGGACAGTGGCAGGTGTCCCAGGCCGCGAAGCCCTGAAGGAGGCAGGCGACGGAATCCGTCCCTCGCGCGGAATGTTTTCTCCATGGGCGTCCGCACACGGCCGCCCCGGAGAGGGGAACACGGATGATCAAGACGCTGAGGGACGCGGAAGAGCTGGTGCGCACGCGCCACGTCATCACCGAGGTGCCCACCCACGGGCCCACGTCCCTCGTCGAACAGGTCATGGGCGGCAGGCCCACCGGCAGCTGGCGCGACCACGCGAAGGGGCGCCTCGCGTACCGGCTGGGGCGCATGTTGCGCGCGTCGAAGGACGTGCTCGCGGTGCGGCTGGTGGAGGGCAAGGTCGCCTTCGTGGACCCCACGCTCTGGCCCGCCGTCTACCGCGTCGCCATGGAGCCCGCGCGCCGCCGCCCGTCACTCCAGGGCCTGTCCCCGGACGCACGCGCGCTGCTCTCCACCGTGGAGCGGGACAAACGCGTCCCCCTGGACAAGGAAGGCCCATGGACCAAGGCGCGCGAGGCGCTGGAGGCACGGCTGCTGGTCCACTTCTCCGAGGCGCAGGATGACGACGGCCGCCACGTCGCGGTGCTGCGCTCGTGGCGGGACTGGGCGTCACCCACGCTCAAGGCGGACGCGGCCCGGCTCTCCTACGAGGACGCCCAGGCGCGGCTGCGGGCGGCGTGCGACGGGGCACCCACGGGGCTGGGGCCCTGGGTCTTCTAGCGGCGCCGGGGCCTCAGGCCGCCTCGTCCAGGATCTCCAGCGCGTCACGGACTCCGGGCAGCCGGGCGAGCAGCTCGTACTCCGCGGGCTGGAGCATGGACACGCGGCGGCCCGCGACTCGCTCCATCCACAGCTCGATGCGGTGGTCGCCATCCGGGTTGACCTGGCGGGAGATGCGGGCGCGGCGGCCCTCCTTGTGACAGGCCAGGATGTCCTGCTGGAGGCTGCGCAGACGGCGGAACACCTTCAGCGCCATTCGACCCTCGGGGGTGTCGAACGTGTGGAAGTGCCGGTTCCGCGACAGCGGCCGGCTGGGATCATGAAGCCTCTCCACGAGGCGGCGCACGAAAGGGTCCATCGACGGAGAAGGATAACATCCGCTACCCTGTCCCTCAGCGATGCCCCCTCGATTTTTCCCCCGCCCCTGGACGCTCGTCCTGCTCCTGCCGCTTGCTTGCAAGGACCCAGAGACGGCGGCCGCGCAGAAACAGGCCGTCCAGGTCCAGAACTCCCTGTCCCAGGGCCGTGAAGCGCTCACGAAGGGACAGTACGTCCGCGCCATCTCCGAGCTGCAGAAGGCCGCCAACGCCGCGCCAGAGAGCGTGGAGCCGCTCCTCCTCCTGGCCAGGGCCCACCAGGGCGCCGGCAACCCGGGCGCGGCCATCCTCACGCTCAAGCAGGCGGAGGGCCTTATCGCGGGCACGGACCCCGTCATCCAGAAGCAGCTCTCCGACCTGTACATGGGGGAGGGGCAGATTCCCCAGGCCATCTCCACGCTCGTGTCGCTGCGGGACGAGGGCAAGCTGTCCAAGGAGGACATCCTCTCGCTGGCCCGCCTCCAGGCGCGGCAGGGGCAGCCGGACGAGGCCTTCACCACGCTGGAGCGCATCCTCCGGGAGAACCCGGACGACGCCCCCACGAAGACGGTGGAGGCCGAAATCCTGCTCATGAAGGGCGAGGAGCTGCTCGCGGCCAACCTGATGGACCGCGTGCTCCAGGGCACCCCCAGCTTCACCCCCGCGCGGCTCTTGCGTGCGCGCTACTTCCTGATGAGCGGCGTCAGCGACATGGCGGAAGCGGACCTCCAGTCCGTGCCGCCCGAGGACGCGGACACCACGGACGTGGTGGCGATGAAGGCCCGCGTGCTCATGGCGCTCGGGCGCCCGGCAGAAGCGGAGGGCGCGCTCCGCAAGCTGCTGGAGGACGACGCGGAGAACGCGGAGGCCGTCGCGTGGCTGGCGGAGATCGTCTGCGCCCAGGGCCGCGCGTCGGAGGCCCAGCAGCTGGTGGACCGCGCGCTGCACCTGCGCCCGCGCTTCGCCCGCGCGCTGTACGTGCGCGGCCGCGTGCTGGAGGAGCAGAGCGACGCGCGCGGGGCGGAGGACAGCTACCGCTTCGCCCTCAAGGCGGAGCCCGCCTTCCCGCCCGCGCTGTCACGCCTGTGGCGGCTGCACCTGAAGGCCGGCCGCAAGCCGGAGGCGCAGGAGGTGCTGGAGCGGCTGACGGGCCTGAACGAGGCGACCGTGGAGGAGAAGGCCGCGCTCGCGAACCTCTACGCCCAATTCGAGACGCAGCTGCCGCGCGGCAAGAAGCTCATCGAAGAGGCCCTGAAGCGCGAGCCGCAGAACCCCGAGTACCTGCGCATCCAGAAGGCCATCGACAAGGCGACGCCCAAGAAGAAGAAGGCCCCGACGGGGCCCATCATCATCCGCGGGCGGCGCTGACGGCGGGCGCGGAGGAGGGCAGCCCCTCCGCGTCCATGACGACCTTCTCCAGCGCCTTGTGCCCCTTGCGCTGGCCTACCGCCACCACGAGCAGGTTCTCCCGCGTGAAGTAGCGCCGGGCCACCTCCCGCACGCGCGCGGCCGTCTGGCGGTCCACCTGATCCGCGCGGTGGCCGAACGTCTCCGGCCGGCGGAACAGCTCCACCCCGCCGAACCACCCGGCCAGCTCGCCCGGCGAGTCCTGGGAGAACTCCAGCAGCATCCGGTGGCGGCGCTTGGCGCGGTTCAGCTCCTCCTCGCCCGCCTCCTTCTCGCAGAGCTCGGAGAGCACGCGCAGCGCCTCCGCCACCACGAGCGATGCCTTCTCCGGCGCGCTGGCCGCTTCAATCTCGAAGAGGCTGAGGTCGTGGTACGTGTCCAGGCCCGCCTGCACCGAGTACGCGAGGCCGCGCTTCTCCACGATTTCGAACGGCAGCCGCGACGACAGTCCGTCGTCCAGCAGGCGCCGCAGAATCTGGAGCGCGGGGAAGTCCTCGTGCTGCTCCGGCACGGCGCGGAAGGTGAGCTTGAACTCCGTCTGCGACTCGTCGTGGGAGACGAAGTGGAAGTGCGGCCCGGGGCCCAGCGGCGGCGGCGCGCTCTCCGTGGTGGCGCTGCCCTTGGGCAGGTGGGCGAAGGCGCGCTCGGCCAGGGCCAGCACCTCCGAGTGCTTCACGCTGCCCGCGGCGGACACCACCAGGTTGCCGGCCACGTAGTGCCGGGCGAAGTGCTCCAGCACCTGGGCGTGGGTGAGGGCCTTCACGGACTCGCGGGTGCCGGCGATCTTCAGGGACAGCGGGTGGCCGGGGAACAGCAGGCGCTTGGACAGGTTGTCCAGGTCGATGTCGCGCCCCTTCTCGTCCACCTCGTCGAGCATCTCCTCCAGGATGATCTGCCGCTCCACCTCCATGTCGGTGAGGCGGGGGCGGGTGAGCATGTCGCCGATGACGTCCAGGCCCACGCTCAGGTGCGACGGGTGCAGCGGCGTGTAGTAGTAGCCGTGGTCGCGGGTGGTGGCGCCGTTGAGGTTTCCGCCCACCTCCTCCACGGCCGCGTTCATCTTCACCGTGTCCGGCCAGGCTTCGCTTCCCCGGAAGAAGAGGTGCTCCAGGAAGTGGCTGACGCCGTTGTTCTCCACCGTCTCATGACGGCTGCCGGTCCTTACGTAGACGGCCAGGAGGGCGGTGTGCAGGTGGGGCGTTTCGACGGTGACGACGCGCAGCCCGGAGGGCAGCACGTCCCGGTACGGTGTAAAGCTCATGCGCGAGGAAGCCTTAACACGAAGGTCGTTCCCTGGCCGGGAATACTCTGGCAGGAGAGCGAGCCCCCGTGGGCCTGGAGGATCTGTTGGCTCACCGCGAGCCCCAGGCCGGTGCCGCCCTCCTTGGTGGTGAAGAAGGGCTCGAAGAGGTGGCTGCGGGCCTCCTCCGTCATCCCGGGGCCGGTGTCCCGAACGGTGACCTCCACGTCCCCTTCACGCGGGACGGTGGCCACGGTGAGCCGTCCCCCGGTGGGCATGGCCTCGCGGCTGTTGCGGAGCAGGTTGAGGAACACCTGCCGCAGCTGGCCCTGGTCCGCGAGCACGCGGGGCGTGCCGGGCGCGAAGTCGCGCACCACCTCCACGCCCGCGCGCACCAGCTCCTCGCGGGTGAAGTCGAGCACGCCGTCCAGCACCGCGATGATGTCCTCCGGCTCCAGGTCCGGCCGGGCGGGGCGGGCCATGCGCAGGTACTGCTCGGTGACGTCGGTGAGGCGGTCCACCTCGTGGGTGACGGCGGAGAGCAGCTCGCGCGCCTCCGTGGCGGTGTCCTGCGAGTCGAACCGGGCGCTGTCCACCGCGTCCTGGAGCAGCTCCACGTTGAGGCCGATGGAGGACAGGGGGTTGCGCACCTCGTGCACGATTTGAGCGGAGATGCGGCCGATCGCGGCCAGCTGCTCCGCGCGCATCAGCGCCTCCGCCTGCGACTTGAGCTGTGCCTCGCGCGCCTGGAGCGAGCGGGCCATCTGGTCGAACTCGCGCGCGAGCAGGGCGACCTCGTCCTCGCCGCGCACGCCCAGCTGGGCGGAGTAGTCGCCCCGGCCGATGCGGGACACGCCTTCAATCAGCGTGCGCACCGGGCGCAGCGTGCGGGCGGACCACGCGGTGACGCCCACGCCCACGCCAATGGCCATGATGGACAGCGCGATGATGGTGAGGCCCGTCCTGCGCTCGCGCTCCTCCGCGCCGTCCACGCGCTCGCGGATGCGGTTGGTCAAGGTCGCGCGCAGCACGCGCAGCTCACGGCCGATGGCGCTCTCCAGCTGGCGCAGCTCGTTGGTGGCGCGCGCCACCTCCTGGCTTTCAGGGGACTCGGACGCGAGCGCGGTGAACACGGCCTCCACCGCGTGGCCGTAGGCCTGGGAGTTGCGCGCCAGCTCCGCGAAGCGCGAGTCCAGCTCCATCACGAAGGGCACCTCGCCTTCCGGGGCGAAGGTGAGCACCTCGCGGGCCTTGGCGCGTGCGGCCTCCAGGCGCTGGGCCATCTGGGGTGCGTAGTACAGGCTCGCCAGCCGGATGAGCGCGCGGCGTGTCTCCACGCTGTTCTGCTCCAGCACGCGCTCGGTGTCCTTCTCCTGGCTGGTCTGGAAGGTCTCCAGCGCGGCGGCGTCCTGGGACAGCTGGAGGTAGCCCTGGCTGACCAGGCGAATCTCCAGCCGGTTGCGGTGCAGCTCCGCCACGCTGAAGAGGGACACCGCCCCGAACGTCAGCAGCACCAGCGCGTAGCCCAGGAAGATGCGGGTGGCGAGCGAGAGCTTCATGGAGGAGGGGACAGGACATACGTCCTGGAGCGGACGCATTACAGCGCAATCCCCACCGCGCCGCCTGCTTCCGGCCGCCTGGACTCCAAGCCTCCGGGGAGGAGGGCTGGTAGCGTCCACCGCATGGCTCCGCGCTTCGTCCGCTCCACGCTCCTCGCCGCCGCCCTGGTGTCCCTCACTTCCGCCTGTGGGGAGAAGGAGGTCCGCCCGTCCCTGGACCTGCTCACCGCCTCCTGCGCTGGCACCCAGCCCCTGGCCGGGGTGACGCACCTGCGCTTCCGCGTGACGGGGCCGGGCCTCGACACGCCTCGCGAGCGGGTGTCGACGGTGGAGTGGGCGGAAGAGGACGTGCCGGCCCTACCGCCCGGCAGCGCGAGGGTTCTGGAGGTGCGGGCCTACGTGGGGGCACCGGACCAGGGCGGACAGCTGGTGTCGCTGGGGCGCACTCCGCCGTTCGACGTGGCGGAGGGACAGGCGCCCAAGGTGCGGGTGTTCCTGCGGCGGCTGGGGGAGTTCGTGCCGGTGAACCTGGCGTCGGACCCGGGGACGTGCTCGTTGCCGGCCGAAGCGCGCGCGGCGCACACGGCCACGACGCTGCCGGATGGGCGGGTGTTGATCACCGGTGGCTACCTGCCAGAGGCAAACGGGACGAGGCCCGTGTCGGGAACGACGGAGGTGTTCAATCCGGCGGACGGCACGTTCAGCGCCGGGCCGGCCGTGGGCGCGAGGGCCTTCCACACGGCATCGCTGCTGCCGGATGGCCGCGTGTTCGTGGCGGGCGGCGCGGAGTCCTTCGCGCCTGTGTCGTTGCAGTCCACGGCGCGCCTCGTGGACGTGACGGCGGGCGCGGTGAGTGAGCTCACGCCCAAGGCGGCGCGCTACCGGCACGCGGCGGCGGTGAATACGGCGGGACAGGTGCTGCTGGTCAGCGGACGCGCGGCGGACGGCAGCACGGTGGACACGATGGAAGGCTTCGACGCGGCCACAGGGCGCTTTGTCTATTACGCCGCCCCGTATGCCTTCGTGGACGCGGCGCTGACGGTGGAGCAGGGCGGAAAGATCTTCCAGGTCGTGGGCGGAGCGACTGTCGTAGGGGCCAGGAGAGACGTGGATGCCTTTTCGTTCGGCGACGACGACATCCACTCACTGGCCGCGGGGGCTGACCTTCGTGTCCCTCGGGTGGGCGCCGCCGTGGCGCTGCTGGGCAGGGCGGACGAGGAGCCACTGCCCCTGGTCATGGGCGGCTTCGACGGCGTGGATCCGGCGCAGGGCGCGCGCCCGGTGGGCGCCTCCGAGCTCCTGAATGGCGTGGTCCACGTGAATGACGGTCCCGCGTTGATGCCCCGGAGCAACCTGTGCGCGGTGACGCTGACGGACGGCCGCATCGTGGCGCTAGGCGGGCGGGGGACAGGTTTCGGCACGACGTACGCGGTCCCGTGGGCGGAGCTGATCACCCCCCATGCGGGCGCGCAGCCCACCGTGCTGGGCCTGACGCTGATGCCGCAGCCGCGCGTGTGGCACACCTGCTCCGCGCTGCCAGACGGATCCGTGCTCGTGGTGGGCGGCGTGGATGACAGCACTGGAGAGCCCCGCGCCAACACCGAAGCCCTGGTGGTGATGCCGCCCCCGCGCGACTGAAGCTGCTACGGCTCTCAGGGGCTGGAGCAACTGGCGTTGGAGTTGTTCCGCGCGGATGGCCTGTCCCAGGCCTACCTCGTCCTGGAACAGCGTTTCATCCGGGAGTAGATCGACGCGACATGAATGCACCGCGCAAGTGGTCCCCGGCTGCCCTCGTGCTGGCCCTGTCGCTGGGCTGCACCACGACCCGAGGGGGCGTGGGGCTTCATTCGGACGGAACGCCCAAGCCCGAGGACTGCCCCGAGGATGCGCTGAACACGATGCGGATCCTCCGCCTGCGCGTGGGTGACGGAGCGAATGTCACGCTCGACATCAACCACGCAGGTGGTCGTCCGGTACTACGAGGCGCATCCACCCGACGGCGACAAGATCCCCATCTGTGCCGTGGCGAGGCTCTCCAAGGGGCAATTGCGGAAGCGGCCTGACTCCAAGCCAGGAACGGCCATCCTGGAGTTCTCCTCGGCGGGCGTCGACATCGTCGAGTCCTACCGCTGAAACACGAAGGCCCCGCGTCCCGGTGAGGGGACGGCGGGGCCTTCTTGCTTCAATCCGGGAGTCGGCTCAGGCGTTGGACGCCGGGGCCTCGGAAGGCTTCGCCTCGCCCTCGGTGGGCGCCGTCGGCTCGGTGGCGGCCGGGGCTTCCGTGGGCGTGGCCGCGGCGGCGGCGCGGGCCTCCGCTTCGGCGCGGGCGCGGGCCTGCTCGTCGCTGCGCTGGTCGCTGGCGGCGACCTCGTCCGGCGTCAGCTCCGTGCGGTCCGCGAGCATGCCCGTCTTCTTCTCCAGGTCCTTGATGGCCCGGCGAAGCAGGTCGCGCTCCAGCAGCGTGCGGTTGAGGCGCTTCTCCAGCGCCTTGTACTTGTCCTTGCCCAGGTCGGCCTCGGACTTCGTCACCGCCAGGATGCGCGCGTGCGTGTCGGCGCGGCCCTTGAGGCGGCGGACTTCCTTCTCCAGCTCCGCGGCGCGAGCACGGTCCTTGTTCGCCGCCTGCTCCAGCCGGTTCATCTTCTCGCGGTCCGCGTCGTTCAGCTCGCGGTAGCGGCGCACGGGCTCCGCCGGGGCGACGGGCGCGGGCGTCACGGCCACCGCCGCGTTCACCACGGGCTCGCTCGCGGGCGCGGCGATCTGATCCGCCGGAGCAGCGGCGGGGACGGCGGCGGGCGCGGTCGTCTGAGCGGGGG
>NZ_RAVY01000067.1:0-42709 GCF_003611625.1 Corallococcus sp. CA054B | reverse complement strand
GTGAAGTCCGCGGGGCCCACGCCGTTGGGCACGGGCGGTACGTCCGACTGGGCGTGCGGGAGGATGGCGACCGCGGACTCCAGGAACCGGCGGGTCGGGGGATCCGCTTCCCCGAACTTCAGCCCCATGCCGGAGATGCCCTGGCCCTGCTGGCCCGTGACGAAGTGGACGATGGCCGCCGTGTAGAGGAGCCGGTCGCCGCTTGCCAGGCGGAGGTCCAGGGTAACGGCCGTGCCTGGGGGGCGCACGGCCTTGGCGCGCAAATAGATACCGCCCCGGGTGATGTTGCCCCCGTATTTCGCGAGGAACTCCTCGGGGGTGGCGAAGGGCAGCTTCACCACCAGCCCCACCGCCCCCGCTTGATTCAATTCCGCCAAGGCCCGGTCCAAGTCCCAAGAAGTGTTGGTGGGACGCCGAGTATCACCTGAAGTCCCTGGGAACGAGCGGCAAAAAACCTTCTTCCGTTGCGCGGCAGCCGCGCAAACCGTATGGACACGCACCCGCCGGGCGCTGGTGCCCCGCGGGGCCTCCGGGAGCCCCCATGTTGAACCCCGATATCCGGCTGGCCCTCACCTTCGACGACGTGCTCCTGCTGCCCGGTGAGAGCGCCGTCACCCCGCGTGATGCCGACCTCACCACCCGACTGACGCGCAACATCCGGCTGAACGTGCCCCTGCTGTCCGCCGCCATGGACACCGTGACGGAGGCGCGCACCGCCATCGCCATGGCCCAGGAGGGCGGCATCGGCGTCATCCACAAGAACATGACGCCCGAGCAGCAGGCCCTGGAGGTCCTCAAGGTCAAGAAGTTCGAGAGCGGCATGGTGGTGGACCCCATCACCATCGATCCGAAGGCGCCGCTCGCCCGCGCGCTGGAGCTGATGAAGGTTCACGGCGTGTCCGGCGTGCCCGTGGTGCAGGGCAAGCGCCTGGTGGGCATCCTCACCAGCCGCGACGTGCGCTTCGAGAAGAACCTGTCCCAGAAGGTCGAGGACGTGATGACGACGAAGCTCGTCACCGGCCGCGAGGGCATCACCCAGGACGACGCCACGAAGCTGCTGCACGAGCACCGCATCGAGAAGCTGCTCGTCGTCAACGAGGCCTACGAGCTCAAGGGCCTCGTCACCATCAAGGACATCGAGAAGCGCCGCACCCACCCGTTCGCCGCCAAGGACGCCAAGGGCCGCCTGCTCTGCGCCGCCGCCGTGGGCGTGTCCGCGGACCGCGAGGCCCGCATCGACGCGCTGGTGAAGGCGGGCGTGGACGTCATCGTCGTGGACACCGCGCACGGCCACTCGAAGGGCGTCATCGAAGGCGTGCGCGACACGCGCAAGAACTTCAAGGGCTTCGACCTCATCGCCGGCAACGTGGCCACCGCGGAGGGCACGCGCGCCCTGATTGAAGCGGGCGTGGACGCGGTGAAGGTGGGCATTGGCCCGGGCTCCATCTGCACCACCCGCGTGGTGGCCGGCGTGGGCGTGCCCCAGGTGACGGCGGTGGACGACTGCGCCCGCGAGGCGGACAAGCACGGCGTCCCCATCATCTCCGACGGCGGCATCAAGTACTCGGGCGACATCGTGAAGGCGCTCGCCGCGGGCGCCAGCTCCGTGATGATCGGCTCGCTGTTCGCCGGCACGGAGGAGTCCCCCGGCGACGTCATCCTGTACCAGGGCCGCAGCTACAAGAGCTACCGGGGCATGGGCAGCCTGGGCGCCATGAAGCAGGGCGCCAAGGACCGCTACTTCCAGTCCGACGTGGAGGCGGTGAAGCTGGTGCCGGAGGGCATCGAGGGCCGCGTCCCGTACAAGGGCACGCTCGCCATGAACGTGCACCAGATGCTGGGCGGAATCCGCAGCGGCATGGGCTACGTGGGCTGCGCCACCATCGAGGAGCTGCGCACGAAGGCCACCTTCACGCGCATCACGTCCGCCGGGCTCAAGGAGAGCCACGTGCACGACGTCATCATCACCGAGGAAGCGCCCAACTACCGGATGGAGTAGGGCTTCCACCGCCCCAAGGCCTCACCGTCACCGGGAGGCTTCGGGGCAGGGGAGTCTCCCCCGGTCAACGCACCGGGGGAGGACGGCGGGCGGCTACTTGCCGCGACGCTTGCCGCCGGAGGACGTGTCCTCGGCGGGGGCGGCCGTGGTGGACACGCGCTTCTCCGCCGCGTTGACGCGCTGGATGAGCGACTCGCGGTCGTCCGGATCCAGCGTCTCGATGGCCTTCTTCAGGGTGCCGAAGTCCAGGCGGGCCACCGTGACGGTGTTGCCCCCCTTGATCTCCTGCACGGTGGGCACGTCCACCAGCTCGCGCACGTAGGTCTCGAACTCCACCCGGACGTCCGCGGTCTGCTGGATGCAGGAGTCCTTGGCGTTGACCAGGTTCTGGCTGCCCTCGCGGTAGCTCAGGTCCGGGTTGCGGGCCATGGCCTCCTCGAAGGTGTGCGTGCGGTCCTTCAGCGAGGAGTACAGGTTGACGTAGTCCACCAGCCGGTCGGACTCCGGCCGGTTCACGTCCCGCGCCTTGTTGAGGGGCGCGGAGGTGTCGTCACAGGTGAGCTTGGACAGCTCGCTGACCCCGGGCGCGTCCTTCACCGCGACGCTGCGGGTGTCACGCTCCAGACGCTCGTCGGAGGTGATCTCCTTCACGCACCCCGAGGCGGACAGGAGGAGCATGGCTGCTGCAGTGGAAGCGGACAGGCGGCGCACGAACAATTGACGGCCTTTCAGCGTTGATTTCCCGAAGTTTGTAGCGATAAGGGCCCCCACCCGTCAACGACGCCCCCTGGGAGAATCGCCGGTGGACCTGCACTCCGAGAAGATCCTGATCCTTGATTTCGGGAGCCAGTACACCCAGCTCATCGCCCGCCGGGTGCGCGAGCTGGGCGTCTACTGCGAGATCCACCGCCCGGACCTCCCCTCCGCCGACATCCGGCAGTTCGCGCCGAAGGGCATCATCCTCTCCGGCGGGCCGGCGTCCGTGGAAGCGCCCGGCTCCCCGCGCTGCGACCCCTTCGTCTTCGAGGCCGGCGTCCCCGTGCTGGGCATCTGCTACGGCCTCCAACTGATCTCCAAGCTCCTGGGAGGCCGCATCGACCGGAGCGCCCACCGCGAGTTCGGCAGCGCCGCGGTGGAGGTGCTCGCCGCGCGGGGCCCCTTCGCGGAGTTCCGCCCGGGCGACCAGGTGCAGGTGTGGATGAGCCACGGCGACCGGGTGGACGAGCTGCCGCCCGGCTTCGAGGCCATTGGCCGCAGCGGCAACTCGCCCTTCGCGGCGGCGGCGCACAAGACGAACCCCTGGTACGGCTTCCAGTTCCACCCGGAGGTGGTCCACACGCCGCAGGGCAAGGCCATGCTGCGCGCCTTCCTCTTCAACGACTGCAAGGTCACCGGCTCGTGGACGATGAAGGGCTTCATCGACGAGGCGGTGGAGACCATCCGCAAGCAGGTCGGTGATGAAGGCCGCGTCATCTGCGGCCTGTCCGGCGGCGTGGACAGCTCCGTGGCGGCGCTGCTGCTGCACCGGGCGATTGGCCCCCGGCTCCAGTGCATCTTCGTGGACAACGGCGTGCTGCGTCAGGGCGAGCGGGCGCAGGTGGAGGCGCTCTTCGTGGACCGCTTCCACGTGCCGCTGAAGACGGTGGACGCGCGCGAGCGCTTCCTGTCGAAGCTGGCCGGCGTCACGGATCCGGAGCAGAAGCGGAAGATCATCGGCCGGGAGTTCATCGCCGTGTTCGAGGAGGCCTCGCGCGACGTGCAGGACGCGGGCTTCCTGGCGCAGGGCACGCTGTACCCGGACGTCATCGAGTCCGTGTCGTGGAAGGGCCCGTCCGTCACCATCAAGAGCCACCACAACGTGGGCGGCCTGCCGGAGCAGATGAAGCTCAAGCTGGTGGAGCCGCTGCGCGAGCTCTTCAAGGACGAGGTCCGCGCGCTGGGCCGCGAGCTGGGCCTGCCGGACGAGATGGTCTCCCGCCAGCCGTTCCCGGGCCCGGGCCTGGCCATCCGCGTGCTGGGCGAGGTGAACGAGAAGCGCCTGGACCTGGTGCGCCGCGCGGACGCCATCGTGCAGGAGGAGATCCACAAGGCCGGCCTGTACAAGGAGGTGTGGCAGGCCTTCGCGGTGCTGCTCCCGGTGCAGAGCGTGGGCGTGATGGGCGACGAGCGCACCTACGAGTCCACCTGCGTGCTGCGCGCCGTCACCAGCGTGGACGGGATGACGGCGGACTGGGCGCGCCTCCCGTTCCCCATCCTGGAGAAGATCTCCTCGCGCATCACCAACGAGGTGCGCGGCATCAACCGCGTCGTCTACGACATCTCCTCCAAGCCGCCCGCCACCATCGAGTGGGAGTGAGGCGGTAGCGCCTCACGTCACCGCGCGCCGGATGGCCTCCTCCACCGGCGACGTGTCCTCCGGGAGCCGGGCCAGGCTCAGGGGCTCCCGGGGCAGCAGCGGCGGCTGCGCCATGAAGCGCGGCCGCGTCCCCCGGTGGGGCTGGGCCGAGTGCACGAGGAAGGGGTGGCACAGGTACACCGTGCCCGCCTCGCCCGTGGCCAGCACCTCCCGCCGGTGGGCGGACTCCGCGAAGCCATTGGCCGCGAGCTGACGGAGCGTGAGGCCCGCCTCGCCCGCCGGGCCCAGGAGCCGCGCGATGTCCTGGTGCGAGCCCACGCGGATGCGGGTGGGCGCGTCGTCCTCGCCCACGTCGGAGAAGAGGAAGAGCATGAGCAGCGCCCGGCCCTTGGACGCGACGTTGGCGCGCCAGTCCATGAAGTCCGGCTTGTCGAAGTCGAAGCCCACGTCGATGTGCCACCCCGCGTCACCCGGGTCAGAGGGGGAGGGGAAGCGCACGGGGAACGTGCCCATGGCCCCGAGCGGCAGCCACCGCCCGGCGCCGACGAGCGCGTCGTAGGCCGCGTGCAGCACGGGCGTGTTCGCGGCGTCCACGAAGGGCTTCTGCGTGTACATGCCCAGGCGGATGACGGGGCGGGTCCAGGTGGAGGGCTGGTCCGGGTCGCACCCCGTGTCCCGCCAGAGAAGGGCCCGGGCCTCGTCCGCGACCTCCCGGGGGAAGGCCCCGTCGATGCGAAGCAACCCGTCCCGCATGAACTGCTCGGCGCGCGCGTCCATCTGCCTCCTGTCCCCGGGGGAAGTGCCGGGGCGCCGTGACTTCACTCCAGGTAGCCGCTTTCCCTGACAAACAAAGAGGCTGCCCGGAGCGAACCGGACAGCCTCTGGGGACTTCAGGACTCGGAGGGGAAGACTACCCCGCCGGGTTCGCCTTCACCGGCGGGACCTTGGTGCTGCCGGGGCGCAGCTCTTCCAGGACGCGGGTGGCGCCGTAGATCTTCTGGAGCGCCTCGATGATGGCCTCCGAGTGCACGGCCACCGTGCGGTTCACGGACTCGTCGAAGCCGTACTCGCCGCCCAGCGACTGGATGTTGCCGTCGAACACCAGGCCGACGACCTCCTGGTTCTTGTTCACCACGGGCGAACCGGAGTTGCCGCCGATGATGTCGTTGGTGGTGACGAAGTTCATCGGCGTGGTGCCGGTGATGACCTTCTCCGCCTTCAGCCACGACTTGGGCAGGGCGTACGGATCCTGGCCCGTGGCGTGCTCGAAGGTGCCGGACATCTGGGTGATGGGGGCGACCTGCTGGCCGTTATCCGAGTAGCCCTTCACGGAACCGAAGGACACGCGCGGGGAGAAGGTCGCGTCCGGGTACTGGCTGGTGCCGTAGATGTCGAACTTCGCCTTGGCGACGAGCTCGCTGTTCTTCTTGATGACGGACTCCACCTCCTCCTCGAACTTCTTGCGGATGGCGCGGGAGTCCGGATCCGTCAGCAGGGCCAGCTGGACCATCGGGTCCTTGGACGCGTCCACGGCCTTCTTGCCGCCGTCCCAGAGCGCCTGGCGGGCCTTCGGGTTGGTGAGCTTCGTGCCCTTCACCACGCGGGTGGCGACCTGCTCCGGGGACTCCTTGCCCAGCACCTTCTTCACGAACGGGTGCTTGGCGCCCAGCTCCTCACGCATCTTGGTGAGGCCGTACGTCAGGCGGGCGATCTCCAGCTCCGGGTAGATGGGCGCGGGGCTGAAGAGCTGCGCCTTGAGCGCGGGCTGGTTGGCGTCGTTGAACTCGCGCAGCCGCTGGCCGTTGTCCTTGGGCAGCTCGTCGCCAGCGCGCACCAGCGCCTTGGCGATGTGGAACAGGCTGGCGGACAGCCCGTTGCCCTGCTCGATGAAGTTCAGCTCCTCGCGGATGGTGAGCAGCTGGGCCTCCGCCTTGGCGATCTCGTCCCAGGCGGCGGCGTACTTCTTCTTCAGCTCGGGGTTCGCGTCGACCTTCTTGCGCAGCTCCTGCTCCGCGGCGACCTTGGAGGCGAAGAACTTCTTGTCGAGCAGCGCCTCGTGGCGGCCCTTGGACGCCTTCAGGCCGTTCTCCACGCCGAACAGGAGGTTGCTGGAGATGCGCTTCTGCTCGGGGCCACGCTTCTGGAACTCGGTGAGCATGCCGCGCAGCTCGGAGAGGTACATGAGCGTCTTGGGCAGGGACACGTCGCGGGTGTACTCCAGCTCCGCGATGGTCAGCGCGCGCGAGGTGCGGCCCGGGTTGCCGGCCACGAACGTGAGATCGTTCTCCTTCGCGCCGCCCTCGGACCACTTGAAGTAGTCCGGCGTCTTCACCGGCTGCTTGTCCTGGTAGACGCGCACGAACGTCACGTCCAGGTCGTAGCGGGGGAACTCGAAGTTGTCCGGGTCACCGCCGAAGAAGGCGATGGCGTGCTCCGGGGCGAACACCAGGCGCACGTCCTGGAAGCGGCGGTACTTGTACAGGTTGTACTTGCCGCCCTGGTACAGCGTGACCAGGTCACAGCGCACCTTGTCGTCGCCGTTGGCGCAGGCCTTCTCGACCTTGGACATCTCCGCCTTCAGCGTGTCCGAGTACTGCTTGCCGGTCAGCGACGCGGTGGCCTTGTTGAGCTGCTCGGTGACGTCGGTGATCTCGACGAGCTGGTTCACCTCCATCGCCGGGCACTGCTTCTCCTCGGCCTGGGTCTTCGCGTAGAAGCCGTTGGCCAGGTAGTCCTGCTTCGCGGTGGACAGCTGCTCGATGCAGCCGCGCGCGCAGTGGTGATTGGTCATCACCAGGCCGTCCGGCGACACGAAGCTCGCCGAGCAGCCGCCGGCCAGACGCACCGCGCCCAGGCGGAGCTTGTCCAGCCACTGCTGATCCGGCTGGAAGCCGTACTTCTCCTTCACCTTGGCGGCGGGGAAGTTGTTGTACGTCCACATGCCTTCATCGGCGAGCGCCGGGGCGGCACCCACGAGGGCGGCGATGACGACCAATCGCTTCATTGAATGGGATCCTTTCGGGCCGCGGGACGGAGCTCCGCGGGGACGGGACGTTTGTGGTGGATGCCCCAGCGTCGGTCAAGCTGGGAAAACGCCTCCGCCAGCCGCATAACGTCCGAGCGCCCGAACGATTCCCTGGGATGCGCACCGTGCAGGCGCTTTCCCCACCCTCCGGGTCCCGACGCAGCGCATCCTGGCCCGCTCAGGCCGCCTGTGCGCGCGCCCATGCACCCGGCGTGGTGCCCAGGACGGACCTTCGCTTCAACCCGGAGCCCGGGCAGGATGGCCGATTCCTCCAATCGGGCGACGGGCCCGGCCCGTACCTTGCCGGCCATGCGAATCCATCACCTCAACTGTGGAACCCTGTGTCCCTCCAGTGCCCGGTTCGTCACGGGCTCGGGTGGCCTGTTCGAGCCTGCCCGGATGGTCTGCCACTGCCTGCTGCTGGAGACGTCCCGGGGGCTCGTGCTCGTGGACACGGGCCTGGGGACCCAAGACGTTCAGGACGCGCGGGGGCGGCTGGGACAGCGCTTCGTAAGCCGGAGCGCGCCCCGGTTGGATGCGTCGGAGACGGCGCTGGCCCAGGTGGAGCGGCTGGGCTTCCGGCGCGAGGACGTCCGGCACATCGTGCCCACGCACCTGGACATGGATCACGCCGGGGGCCTGGCGGACTTCCCGGACGCCCAGGTCCACCTCTTCGCGGACGAGCACGCCGCGGCGATGGCGGGCAAGAGGCAAGGCTACAAGCCGGTCCAGTGGGCGCACGGGCCGAAGTGGAACCCGTACGCGGTGGAAGGGGAGCGCTGGTTCGGCTTCGAGTCGGTGAGGCTCATTCCAGGCCTGGACGCGGAGGTGCTGCTGGTGCCGCTGACGGGCCATTCGGCGGGCCACTGCGGCGTCGCGGTGAAGGGGCCCGCAGGCTGGATGCTGCACGCGGGGGACGCGTACTTCAGCCACCACGAGGTGGATCCGGTCGCGCCGCGAAGCCCATGGGGCCTGGCGCTGTTCCAACGGCTGTTCTCCGAGAACAACGCCGTGCGGCTCCAGAACCAGGAGCGGCTGCGCGGCCTGGTTCGCGCACACGGGCACGAGGTGAAGGTGTTCTCCGCCCACTGCGCCGTGGAGTTCGACCAGATGCGAGCGTGAGGGCGCAGGCGGTAGCATGGCGGGACCTTGCGACGCGCTCTGCTCTTCGGCTCCCTCCTGTGGTCGCTGTCCTCCGCCTCCGCCGCTGAACCCGCCCGGGTCCAGGTGCTGAAAGCCGCCCGCCTGTTCGATGCGAAGGCGGGGAAGGTCGTCACTCCAGGGGTGGTGGTGGTGTCGGAGGGAAGGGTGGTGGGCGTAGGCCCGAAGGCGCCGGTGCCCGAAGGCGCGAGCATCGTGGACCTGGGCGACGCCACGTTGCTGCCGGGCTTCATGGACGCGCACACGCACATGACGGTGGAGCCCGGTCCGGACTGGCGAAAGGACCTCATCGACAGCTTCCAGCGCACCATCCCCGAGCAGACGTTGGACACGCTGCCGTGGGCGCGAGCGACGCTAATGGCCGGCTTCACGACAGTGCGCAACCTGGGCGCGGAGGACTTCATCGACGTGGGGCTGCGCAACGCCACCGCGCGCGGCATCGTGGTGGGGCCGCGCATCCTCGCGGCGACGTCCAGCCTGAGCTCCACGGGTGGGCACTGCGACTACGGCAATTCGTTCCGCAAGGGACTCCTGGCCCAGGACGCCAGCCGCGGCGTGGCGGATGGTCCGGACGCGCTGCGCGCCAAGGTGCGCGAGAACGTGAAGTACGGCGCGGACGTGATCAAGGTCTGCGCCACGGGAGGCGTGATGAGCCTCAACGCGGACCCGGACGCGCCGCAGTTCACCCAGGCGGAGCTGGACGCGGTGGTGGACGAAGCGCACGCGCACCGGCGCAAGGTGGCCGCGCACGCGCACGGCGCGGAAGGGGCGAAGCGAGCCATCCGCGCGGGTGTGGATTCCATCGAGCACGGCACGCTGATGGACGATGAGGGCGTGGCGCTGATGAAGCAGAAGGGCACCTGGTACGTGCCCACGGCCTTTGCGTTCTTCGGAATCAAGGAACTGGCGGACCAGGGCAAGCTACCGGCGGACACGGTCGCCAAGTTGCGCGCCGTGGACCGGAGGCGGGAGCACGTGCTGCGCAAGGCGATCTCCCTGGGCGTGCGCATCGCCTTCGGCACGGACGCGGGCGTGTTCGCCCACGGTCGCAACGCGGAGGAGTTCGCGCTGCTGGTGCAGGCCGGCCTGACGCCCGCGGAGGCCTTGCGCACCGCCACGGTGAACACGGCGGAGCTGCTCGGGGTGGCGGACAAGCTGGGGACGCTGGAGCAGGGGAAGTTGGCGGACGTGGTCGCGGTGCCGGGCAATCCGCTCCAGGACATCCGCGTGACGCAGAAGGTCTTCTTCGTGATGAAGGAAGGCGTCATCCACCGCAACGACACACCGGCCGGCTCACGCGCCGCGCCGTAAGGCACTCGGCCCCAAACGCCAGCAGCGCGCCATGGGCTCACTTTCGGATGAGCACGTCGCTCAGCAGGAAGTCGAGCGTGTCCCCCGTCAGCCAGCGTTCGCTCACGCCCGCGAAGTCCGGCTCCGCTTCGGCGTCGGCCTGACGCCAGAGGTCCTCCAGGCGGTAGCGCGCGGCGGTGCAGTAGACGTCCGCCAGCGCGTCGGCTTGCGGCTGCCCGCGTGAAGCCAGGGCTGACGCGTGGGCCAGGGTGACGGACATCGTGAACAGCTCGTTGCAGAGCTGGTTCATCAGGATGAGCGTCCGCTGCCTCGCGTGCAGGGCTCCCGCGTCCGGGTGGCGGCGCGACAGGTCCAGGCTTCGCTTCGCGAGCCGATGCACCTCCCGGGCTGTGTGCTGGAGGTGCTCGCGGTTGCGCGGGGACAGATGCTCATCCACGGGGAGCGGGGCAGGGGGCGACTCCAGCTCCGCCGCGTGCGAGGCCGTCGGGTAGTAGAGCGAGAAGAGGCCTTCCCTCGCGGCCTTGTGGTCCACCAGGAAGTCCACGCCTCCCGCGACCCGGAAGGCCCGGGCATCGCGCAGCGTGCGCTCCAGCGGGGCCGGCGCGGCGCCACGGGCGACCTTGCTCTCCGACGTCTCGTAGCCTTCGGCGGCGAGCAGCGACATCGTGCGGTCCGTGATGCGCGCGCATGTCAGCGACGCGATGTTCTTGGCCGCCACCTGTTCGAACCAGCGCAGGGGCAGCGTGTCCGCCGTCACGCCCGTGAGGCTCCAGCGAGCCACGCTCTCCATGGCGAAGACCTCCGCCGCCGTGGCGGACACCTGGCGCTGGATCTCGTCGAAGTCCCCGAGCCTGCGCCCCTGTGCGAGCCGCCGGTGAAGGAACTCACGCGACCACTGGAGGCACTTCTTGGAGAGCGCCAGCGACGCGGCCACGATGATGTACATGCGGCCCAGGGCGCTGAGCGGCTCCAGCAACGGCGTGTTCCGCCAGTGCTCCTGCGACATCGCGAGCATCCGCTCCTTCGGCACCCGCACGTTGTCGAAGCTCAGCGCGGCGATGGGCAGTCCGCGCAAGCCCATCAGGCCGTGCTCGGCGCGGACGTGGAAGCCGGGGCTGGAGGTCTCCACGAAGAAGAGGCTGATCTGCTCGCGGCCGTCCTCCTGGAGCGTCGCGGTGACGTTCAGCAGATCCGCGATGGAGCCGTTGCCGATGAAGACCTTCTCCCCATTGAGCACATACGCCGTTCCGTCCTCCGTGGGCACGGCGGTGGTGGACGCGCGCCGCACGGAGGCCCCGATGGGCTCGGTGTCGGCCCAGCCGGAGATGACTCCGTCAGCGACCCGGCCTCGGACGTAGTCCTTGAGGGGACCGTCCTGCACGGCCTCGATGATGGCACCCGCGCCCAGGCCACTGTGGATGGCCAGCGTGTAGCCCACCGGCAGGCACACGCTCATCACGGCCTCGATGACGCGGAAGGTGTTCAGCATGGAGAGGCCCCGGCCTCCCAGCTCCCGCTCCACCTGGAGCTTGTAGTAGCCGCGTGAACGCAGGGCTTCTCGCAGCTCCGGTGGAATGCGGCCCGTGCGTTCAATCTCGTCCGGGTCCACGTGCGCCTGGAGGAACTGTTCGACCTCCGCGATGACGGCGTCGCCTTGACGGCGCTCCTCCGGGTCCTGTTCGGGGAACGCTCGGACGAGGTCCCAGCGGAGCTTCCCCGCGAAGAGCTGGCCCAGGAAGCCCTCGCGGCTGCGGGTGGCGGGGTGCAGTGGCTCGTGGCTCATGGAGTCGGCGTCCTTCTGGAGAGGGTTTCCGCGATGAGGCGCAGGAGGGTGGCCTTCGCTTCGGCGTCCCGAAGGTAGAAGTGGCCACCGGGCAGCAGGTGGAGCGCGAAGGGCCCGGAGGTGTGGAGACTCCACGGCTCCAGCTCGGCGCGGGTCAGGTCATCCTGGGTGCCGCCCGTGACGGTCATCGCGCAGGGGAGGGGCGCACGGTCCTGATGCCGGTGGGACTCCACGAGCAGCAGGTCCGCGCGCAGGCCTGGGAGGATGAGCTCGCGCAGCTCTTCGTCCTCGCGCAGCTCGTGGATCAGCTCGCCATAGGTGGGCTCCAGCGCGGTGAGGAGTCCGTCCTCATCCAGGTGGCTCGCGGGGATGCCTCGCGGAGGGAGCTGTGGGGCTGGGGACGCGGAGAGGAACAGCGCAGTGGGAGGTACCCGGCCCAGGTCGCGCAGACGGCAGGCCGTCTCGAAGGCCACGAACGCCCCCAGGCTGTGACCGAAGAACGCGAAGGAGGAACCGAAGTCCACCGCTTGCACCAGCGCGTCCACCAGTTCGTCCAGCCGGGTGAACGGCGCTTCTTCCGCCCGAGCCCCTCGCCCCGGAAGCTGCACGCCCCAGACCTCGATGCCCGGGAGCAGGTCGGCCCAGCGGACGTACTCGCCCACGGAGCCGCCGCTGTGCGGGAAGCAGTAGAGGCGCACGGAGGCTTCCGGGCGCCGGATGCGGCACGCGAGCCAGGGAGAAGTCGAGGTCATGCCGGAGAGGACTCCGCGATGAAGCGGGTCAGGCGGGCCACGGTGGGCGCGCGGAAGAGGGCCTTCACCTTCAGGGGCGTGGCGACATGCGGACGCAACCGCGCGATGACCTGCGCCGCCATCAACGAGTCGCCTCCCAGCGCGAAGAAGTTGTCGTGGAGCCCGACCCGGGCCAGCCCCAGGACCTCCGCGAACGCGGTGGCGATCCGGCGCACGACTTCGTCCTCTGGCAGCTCCGGCACCTCCATGGGTTCAGGTTCGGGCGGTGGTGACACTGACGCCATGGTCGTGGAGGTGGCGGGTGCTTCGACGAGGTAGCGCTGACGTTCGAACGGATACGTGGGCAGAGGCACCCGGCGGCGGGAGACGCCTCCGTGAAGTCCCTGCCAGGAGATCGCGACGCCCGCGCTCCACAGGCGTCCCGCGGCGGTGAGCGCGCTGACCGCATCGGACGTGTTGTCCGAGGGATGGGGCAGGGTGGCCACCGTGAGGTGTGGCCCCGCTCCAGGGTTCTGGCGCGCCAGCGTCGCCAGGGTTCGTCCGGGCCCGACCTCCAGGAACACGCCCGGCGGACCGGCGAACAACGTGTTCAGCGCGTCGCCAAAGCGCACGGTGTGGCGAAGGTGCGCGGCCCAGTACGCCGGGTCCACGGCCTCTTCCGCCGTGACCGCCACGCCGGTGCGATCGGAGATCCACGGGAGCCGCGGCGGACGCCGTTCGACGCGCTGAACGCAGGCGGTGAACGCGGCCAGTGACGGCTCGACGAGCGGCGAGTGCCCCGCGCCCGGAATGCGCAGCAGCTTCGACTCCACCCCGCGCTCCATCAGCCGCGCCTGGAGGGCTTCGATCTCCGCCGCGGGGCCAGACACCGCGCACTGCACGGGCCCGTTCACGGCCGCCAGCGCGAGTCCTCCGTGAAGCAGGGGCGCCAGCTCCGACTCGGGCAACGGCACGGCCAGCATGGCTCCCGAGGGAAGACTCGCGAGGATGCGCGAGCGCTCCAGGACCAACCGCAGCGCGTCCTCCAGACGGAAGACCCCCGCCACCGTGGCCGCGGCATAGGCCCCCAGGCTGTGGCCCACGACCGCGGCGGGCTGCACGCCCCAGCGCTTCCACAGCCGCGCCACCGCGTACTCGATGACGAACACGGAGAGCTGGCCAGTGATGAACTCCCCCATCCGGGCAGTGGCCTGCTCCAGCGCGGCGGCATCCGTGGGATCCGGATGGAGCACCGCCCCCAGGTCGAACCCAAGGAGAGGCGTCAGGTGCGCACGGCACGCGTCCACGGCCTCGCGGAACGCTGGCTGTGAACCGTACAGCTCCCGGCCCATGCCCACGTGCTGCCCACCGTGGCCGGGGAACATGAACACCACCTGGCGTTCACCGGCCAGCTGCGGCGCGAAGCCTTCCTGTTCCAGAACCTCTTGGGTGTCCTGGCCTACCGCGAACGCTCGGTGCTTGTGCGCGGTACGTCCCATCTGGAGCGTCCAGGCGACGTCACCCAGGTCCACCTCCGGATGCGCGCGCAGGTGTCCTCCGAGCCGCTCCACGGCGCGGGCCAGAGAGGCGGGACCGTGGGCCGACAGGACCATCAACTGCGGAGTCCGCGAGCGCTCGGAGGCGGGCAGGGTGGGCGCCTCTTCCAGCACGGCGTGCGCGTTGGTGCCGCCAATGCCCAGCGAGCTGACGCCGGCCCGCCGCGGACGACCGTCGGTGTCCCAGTCCCGCAGCTCCGTGTTCACGCGGAAGGGGCCGTGCTCGAAGTCGATCTCCGGGTTGGGCCGTTCGAAGTTCAGACTCGGTGGCAGCTTCCGGTGCTCCAGCGCGAGGACCGTCTTGATGAAGCCCGCCACGCCCGCCGCCGCGTCCGTGTGGCCGATGTTCGTCTTCACCGACCCCAGCCAGCAGGAGCGGGGTTCGCGGGCACCGAAGGCCTTCGTCAGCGCGGCGACCTCGATGGGATCTCCCAACCGCGTGCCGGTGCCGTGCGCTTCCAGGTAGCTGATGCTCGCGGGGTCCACGCCCGCGGCATGCAGGGCGGTCTCGATGACGCGGGACTGGCCCTCCACGCTCGGCGCGGTGAAGCCGATCTTCCCGGCGGCGTCGTTGTTGACGGCGGTGCCTCGGAGAACGGCGCGGATCGTGTCCCCATCCTCCAGCGCATCCGCGAGCCGCTTGAGCACGACCATCCCCGCGCCGTTGCTGCCCACCGTGCCCTGTGCCCGGGCGTCGAACGCCCGGCAGCGGCCGTCCGGGGACAGTGGCCCGCCCTCGCTGTAGTGGCCGAACCGGGGAGGCACATGCACCGACGCACCTCCCGCCAGCGCGATGTCGCAGTCCCCCGCGAGCAAGGCCTGCGCGGCCAGGTGGATCGCGACCAGGGACGTGGAGCACGCGGTCTGTACGGTGACGGCCGGCCCGCGAAGCCCCAGCTTGTAGGCCACTCGGCTGGTGAGGAAGTCCACGCCCGTGGCCAGCCGGAGCTGCCAGTCACTGGCACCCGCCAGCAGGTCCCTCCGAGCCCGCAGCGCGGACAGGTAGTCCGTCTCACTGCCACCCGCGTAGATGCCAATGGCGCCCCGGTAGCGAGCCGGATCATACCCGGCGTCCTCCAGCGCCTCCCGCGCGCACTCCAGGAACACCCGGTGCTGCGGATCCAGCATCAGCGCTTCCTGCGGCGACATCCCGAAGGCCTGCGCATCGAACCGGTCCGCATCCGCAACCAGACCGAACGCGGGCACCTCTTCACCCACGGCGCGCTCGATGGGGGATTCGGCACAGGGCTGGCCGTCCGGACCGAAGTAGGTGATGGACTCGACGCCGCCGGCCAGGTTGGACCAGAACTCCGCCACGTTGGCCGCACCAGGAAGCCGGCACGCCAGGCCCACCACCGCGAGGTGCGCCGAACGGTCCTCTTCGTCCATCACGTCGAGCGACGCGCTCATTCCACTTCCTCCCGCGAGCGGTCCGACGACAGCCGGCCCTGACGGCCCAGCAGGCGCGCACGTCCACTGCGCCGTTGCTCCTGGCGCTGCGCCTGCGCGGCCTCGGCCTCTCCACCATCGTCCCGGCCCTGGAGATGACCCGCGAGCGCACGGACGGTAGGGAACTCGAACAGCGTCACGATGGGCACGTCATGGCCCATGCGGTGCTTCAGCAGGTGCTGCACCTGTGCCAGCAGCAGCGAGTGCCCCCCGAGGTCGAAGAAGTTGTCCTCCGCGCCCACGTGCTCCAGGCGCAGCGTCTCGCACCAGATGCCCGCGATCCGCCGTTCGTGCTCGTTCGCGAGCGGGACCCGAGGCGCCTGGGTTCCGGGCGTGGGCTCAGGCAGCGCCCGTTCATCCACCTTGCCACCGTGGGTGAGCGGCAGCGCCTTCAGCTCCACATAGGCGGAGGGGATCATGTACGCCGGCAGCTCACGCGCCAGGTGCTCACGCAGCCGCGCCGGTGTGGGCACGGGCTGGCCCGCGAGGGGCACCAGGTAGCCGACCAGTTGGGGCGCGCCACCGGGAGGGCTCCACGCGCGGACGTGCGCCTCCGCGAGTCCCGGATGCGTGCGCAGACGGACAGCGACCTCCGCGGGCTCCACGCGGAAGCCCCAGATCTTGAGCTGCGCGTCCATGCGGCCCAGGAACTCGAGCGTCCCGTCCGCCCGGCACAGGACCCGGTCGCCCGTGCGGTACATGCGCGCGCCTGGATGTGCCGCGTACGGGTCGGGGACGAAGCTCGCGGCGGTGAGGTCCGGGCGGTTCAGATAGCCGCGCGCCACACCGGCACCGCCGATGTAAAGCTCTCCCGCGACACCCGTGGGGACAGGTTGCAGCTCCGCGTCCAGGACATGGGCCGTGGTCCCGTCGATGGGCTGGCCGATGGCGGGCAGTGTCTCCTTGGGCCCCGCGGGCAGCACCTCGCCGGAGGTGGCCGTCACGGTGGTCTCGGTGGGGCCGTACTGGTTGAACAGCCGCCACGGCAACCCGGGCACGGGACGCGCGTGGAGCCGATCACCGCCCGCGAGCACCGTGCGCAGCTCGCACGACGCCGGCCATGGCAGGGCCAGCAGCCGCTCCGCCAGGGCGGTGGGCAGGTCCGTGAAGGTGATGCGCTCGGAGAGGAGCCAGGCCTGGAGCCGCTCCGGGGACAGGCGCACGTCCTGTCCGGGGACATGCAACGTCGCGCCCGCGGTGAGGGCAGGCCAGAGCTCCGCGACAGAAGGATCGAACGCGGGCGAGTAGAGCAGCGTGGTGCGGCTGTCCGCCGCCAGTCCGAACGCACGCCGGTGCCACCCGACAAGGTGGGCCAGTGCACCATGCTCCACCACCACGCCCTTGGGGACGCCCGTGGAGCCCGAGGTGTACATGACGTAGGCCCGCTGACCGGGCTGCACCTCCGGGGGCAGAACTCCGTGGGAGGTGCCGGGCCCATGGAAGGACTCGATGCGCACGCGCGCCACCGTGGCGGGGAGCCGTTCCGCGAGCGGCCCTGTGGTGACCACCTGGCGCACGCCAGCGTCACCGAGGATGAGCGCGATCCGTTCGGCCGGATGCTCCGGGTCCAGGGGCAGGAACGCGGCTCCGGACAGCATCACGCCCAGCTCGGCCGTCACGAGCTCCGCGCCACGAGGCGCGCAGACACCGACGACCGACTCCGCGCCTGCACCGCGCGAGTGAAGATGTTCGGCGAGCAGCGTCGCGCGCCGGACCAGCTCCGCGTAGGTGAGGGTGCCTGCCTCGTCGCGCACGGCCACTGCATCAGGGGTCCGCAGGGCCTGCGCCAGGACCTGCTGATGCACGGGGGGATCCGCGCTGACGGGCATGGCGGAGCTGTTCGCCACGAGGACTCGCCGCTCCGCATCCGAAAGCATCGGCAGTCGCGACACGGGTGTGCCGGGACTGGCCACCGCGGCCTCCACCAGGCGCAGGAAGTGCGCGGCCATCCGCTCCATCGTCGAGCGGTCGAACAGGTCCCGGTTGTACTCCCAGATGAGCGAGATGCGTGCGTCACCACGCTCGCGGTCGCCCAGGTGCCGGCCCGCGTGCGGAATCGCGACGACATCCAGGTCCACCTTCGACGACCCGTTGCCCCGCTCGAAGATGGTGCACGAGGCATCACCCAGCCGAGGGCTCCGCACGGCAGAGTCGTGAAAGCTGAACATGGCCTGCACGAGCGGATTGCGGCTGGGGTCGCGCTTCACGCCCAGGGCTTCGATCAGCTTGAGGAACGGATATGCCTGATGCTCGGCCGCCGCCACGGTGAGGTCCCGCACCTGATGGACCAGCTCGCGGAACGTCGGCGCGCCGGAGACGTCACACCGGAGGACCACGGCGTTGACGAACATCCCGATGACATTCTCGATGTTCCGGACACCGGTCCGGGCCGCGAACGCCGAACCGATGCACAGGTCCTGCTCGCCGGTGTAGCGATGCAGCAACGTGGCGAAGGCGGCGAAGAGAGCATTGAAGAGGGTCACGCCCTCCTGCTGACAGAACGCGCGCAGGGCGCCGGGCAGGGCGGGCGGCAGCTCCAACCGGAGCAGGTCGCCGTTGAACGTCTGCACGCGGGGACGCGGGTGGTCGGTGCGCAGCGGCAGCACCTCCGGTGCCCCGGCCAGCCGCTTCCGCCAGAAGTCGAGCTGGGCCTTCATGGCCGGACCGTCGAGCGCCTCGCGCTGCCACGCCGCGAAGTCGCGGTACTGCACCGGGAGCTCCGGCAGCGGCGAGGACTCACCACGCAGATACGCGTTGTAGAGCGCATCCAGCTCCCGCATCAGCACGGAGAACGACACGCCGTCGTGGACGACGTGGTGCTCCACGAGGACCAGCTCGTGATCATCGGGAGCGAGCCGGACGACGGTCCAGCGCACGAGCGGCGGCTCGAAGAGGGACAGGGGCCGCCGCAGCTCCTGGCGGAGCGCCTCTTCACGCCGGTGTTCGCGCTCGACCGTGGGCAATCCGGACAGGTCGATCAACGGGACCTGCACCGGCGTCACGGGAAGGACGCGCTGCCACGGCCGGCCGTCGACTTCCTCGTAGGTCGTCCGCAGCAGCTCGTGGCGCCGGGTGATCTCCGTCAGCGCGCGTTCGAGCACCGGCAGGTCCAGCCCGCCCAGCACGCGGAGGGTCGTCTGCGCCTGGTAGGAGATGCTTCCGGGGGACAGCTTCTGGAGGAACCAGACCTGCTCCTGTTGCACGGACAAGGGAGCCCGTTCGGGGTCGGCGACGCGGACCACGGGCGGCAACACGTCCTTCGCGGGAACGGCCCGGCGCGGCTCCAGCACGTTCGCCAGCTGGGAGATGCGACGGTGCGCGAAGAGCTCCGTCAGAGACAACGGGAGCCCCAGCACCTCCGCGACCCGAGCGGTGATCCGCGTGGCCAGCAGCGAGTGGCCGCCCAGCTCGAAGAAGTCGTCTTCGATGCCGATCCGCTCCAGGCGCAGCTCCTCCTGCCACACCTGGACGAGTCCATGCTCCAGCTCCGTGCGAGGCGCGACGTAGGCGCTGCTCCGGGTCGAGTGGGCTTCGGGCGTGGGAAGCGCTTGGACGTCGACCTTGCCGGTAGGGCCCAGGGGCAGGGCGTCCACGACGACAAAGGTCCGGGGGAGCATGGCCTCGGGGAGCCAGGCGCGGAGGTGCTCGCGGAGCTGCTCCGTTCCGGGAACGGCCCGGGCGTCCTTCGGCGCGAACCACGCCACGAAGAAGACGTCGTGGCTCTCGGCGCTGCGAACCAGGACGTGCGCGGCCCCGACGTGCGGATGGGTCAGCAGCGCGGCGGTGATCTCCGCGGGCTCGATGCGGATGCCGCGGACCTTCACCTGCCGGTCGGAACGGCCATGGAACTCCAGCGAACCATCCGGCAACCGGCGGCCCAGGTCCCCCGTGCGATACAGCCGCTCACCGCCGAACCGGGAGAACGGATCCGGAATGAACCGATCCGCGGTCAGGTCCGGCGTGCCCACGTAACCGCGAGCCAGTCCGGGGCCGCCGATGAACAGTTCCCCGGTCTCGCCATCCGCGACGGGCCGCAGCGCCGGATCGAGGACGTGGACCTCCACGCCGCCAATGGGACGGCCGATGGACGGCAGCCGGTCCCCGGTCGAGGCATCACCGGGAAGGACGACACCGGACGTGCTGTAGATGGTGCACTCGGCGGGGCCGTAGCCGTTCACGAGCTGGAACGGCAGCCCGGGCCTGGGGTGCAGGTGCAGCCGGTCGCCGCCGGTGAGGATCAGGCGCAGGGCGCAGGACTCGGGCCAGAACAGCGAAAGGACGCGTTCGGCCAGCGGCGTGGGAAGGAAGATGCAGGTGATGTCCCGGGCCAGGAGCCAGTCCTGAAGCCGCTGGGGCGACAGGCGGGTCTCCTCATCAGGCGGCAGCTCCAGGCGAGCCCCCGCGGCCAGCGACGGCAGGAGCGTCATGACGAAGGCGTCGAAGCCGGGCGAGGCCACCACGCCAATGCGATCCGCGGGCGACAGGCCGAACGTGCCGAGGTGGTACTCAGTGAAGGCGGACAGCGCCCGGTGGCTGATCATCACGCCCTTGGGCAGCCCGGTGGAGCCCGAGGTGTGGATCACATACGCGAGGTGATCTGGCTGCACGGTGACGCCCGGGTTCACGTCCGGGAACGCCTGGAGCGCCAGGGCCTCTGGAGCCAGGACCTGGATGCCGTCCGCCGCGAGCCGCTCCACGGCCGGCCCCGTGCCGATGACGAACCGGGCTCCCGCCGAAGCGGCCATGTATCGCAGGCGTTCGGGAGGGGAGGCCGGGTCCAGGGGAAGCCAGGCCGCTCCGGCCTTGAGAACACCCAGGACGGACGCGACCAGCTCCACGCTTCGAGGAAGGCAGACGCCGACGAGGACGTCCGGTCCGGCGCCCCGGGCGATCAGTGCATGGGCCAGCCGGTTCGCGTGCGCATTCAGCGCGGCATGGGTGACGGAGCGGGCCCGGGAGGCAACGGCGATCTGGGAGGAAAGTTCGGTCGCTCGTCGCTCGACGAGCTGGTGGACGGGGGGCAGCAAGAATCCTCCAACCGGCGCCGCACCCGTCCGAAGAAAATCGAGCATTTAGCGGATTTGGGCCGTTTTCAGGATTTTACATGACCCGGTGAAACACCGTGAGACATGGCTCGTCACCAGGGAGTGCGGATCCACCCTGTTGGGTAGCCCTTCAGAGGAGGGGACGCGGAGAGTCCCGAGGGACTTCCATGGCGCCGGAGTGACTCAGAGGCGAAGCCGAAAGGACTACCCGTAAAGTCCCGCGCCCTTGCCAGAGGCCCGCTGGAACCGTGGTGACAAAGCCATGCCCTGTAGGCGCCTCACAGTCCCAAGCGCTGGAGCAGTGCATGGATCAAAAGAGTCGAAGCGGGCTGGTGGTACTGGCCCTGGGCCTGGTGATGGCGCTGACCGGGTGTGGCAGTCCGTCCATGGTGGTGGCGGAAGGCAGCGCGCAGGCGGTGGTGACGCTGCCGCAGGCCTTGAGCGCCAGCGATGTGACCCGTGTGGAACTCACGGTGTCCGGCGCGGGCATGACGACGAGCACGGACGCGCTGGTGAAGACGGGAGAGCAGTGGGGTGGGGTGCTGGGCCAACTGCCCGCTGGCACCGGCCGAACCTTCAGCGCGCAGGCCTTCGATTCCTCCAACATCGTGCGCTACGCGGGGCAGGTCGCGCCCGTCACCATCCAGGCCAACCAGACGACAGCCGTGACGCTGCTCCTGCAGGAGGTGAATGCGCCGCCGCCCTTCGACAACGCGGCGCCGCGCATCCTCTCCCTGGTGGCCAGCCCCGGCACTGTCGCCCCGGGCGGACAGGTGGCGCTGCAGGCCACCGCGGACGACACCAACGCGGGCGATACCCTCACGTATGCGTGGACGGCGCCCTCCGGCAGCTTCAGCGCCCCCGCCAGCCTCGCCACCGCGTGGACGGCACCGGACTCCGTCGGCCCCGTGGTGCTGACGTTGACGGTGACGGACTCGAAGGGCGCAAGCTCCAGCCTCAGCGTCACCATCACGGTGAGCACCGGCAACGGAAGCGCCGCCGTCAACGTCTCCTTCAACACCTGGCCTCGGGTGGTCGGCGTGACGGCCCTGCCTTCATCCATCGCCGTCGACCAGACCACCCAGGTGACGGCCTCCGCCAGCGACGCGGACGGAGACAGCCTCACCTACGAGTGGACGGCCAGCTGTGCGGGCACGTGGGCCAATGCTACCTCCGCCAGCGCCAGCTTTACGCCCTCGGCCCAGCCCTCCGGCGGCACCTGCAAGCTGACGGTCCTGGTGCAGGATGGCCGGGGCGGGCAGGGCACGGGCAGTCTCACCCTCTACGTTTCGACGTCGCCCACCACCGCGCAGTTCCCGCCCCAGGTGGTGGAGACGTTCCAGTCCGTTGCCTCGGTGCCCGCGGGCGGCGGCACCGTCGTCTTCCGCGTCCGCGCGAGAGACCCACAGTCGAGCGCGATGAGCTTCACCTGGACCACCAGCACGGGCACGCTGGGCACGGCCACCAGCACCGCCGCCAGCAGCGAAGTCCTCTGGACGGCGTCCGCGTGCGTGCCCTCGGGCAACCCGGCCACGGTGACGGCCACCGTCACCAACGCTCTGGGCCTCTCCGCCTCCTACGCCTTCGCCCTCCAGGGCGGCTCGGCCTGCGCTGCGAACCCCGTGGCTCGTCTCGTGGCGGGCGGGATTGATAGTCTCGCCGTGAAGCAGGATGGCACCGTTTGGGCCTGGGGCCATAACGTCCATGGCCAGCTCGGCGACGGGACAACGACAGACCGCCTCACGCCCGTGCAGGTGCAGGGCCTGACGCGCGTCGCGGCCATCGCCGCTAGCGAGAACCACGCGCTCACCGTGAAGCAGGACGGCACCGTCTGGACCTGGGGCTACAACGGCTATGGCCAACTCGGTGACGGGACAACGACGGACCGCCTCACGCCCGTGCAGGTGCAGGGCTTGACGGGCATCAAGGCCCTCGCTGGTGGCTACTTCCACTCGCTCACCTTGAAGCAGGACGGCACCGTCTGGGCCTGGGGCTACAATGCCTATGGCCAGCTCGGCGATGGGACGACCACCCAGCGCCTCACGCCCGTGCATGTGCCGGGCTTGACGGGCGTCGCGGCCCTCGCTGGTAGCACCTACCACTCGCTCGCCGTGAAGCAGGACGGCACCGTCTGGGCCTGGGGCTACAACGGCTATGGCCAGCTCGGCGACGGGACGACCACCCAGCGCCTCACGCCCGTGCAGGTGTCGGGCTTGACGGGCGTCGCGGCCATCGCTGGTGGCCACCTCTACTCGCTCGCATTGAAGCAGGATGGCACCGTCTGGGCCTGGGGCGACAACGGCAATGGCCAGCTCGGTGACGGAACGTCGGCGAACCACCACACGCCCACGCAAGTACAGGGCTTGATGGGCGTCGCGGCCATCGCTGGTGGCTACTCCCACTCGCTCGCCTTGAAGCAGGACGGCACCGTCTGGGCCTGGGGCTACAACGCCTATGGCCAGCTCGGCGACGGGACCACCATCCAGCGCCTCACGCCCGTGCAGGTGCCGGGCTTGACGGGCGTCGCGGCCATCGCTGGTGGCTACTTCCACTCGCTCGCCTTGAAGCAGGACGGCACCGTCTGGGCCTGGGGCCACAACGCCTATGGCCAGCTAGGCGACGGGACAACGACGGACGGCCTCACGCCGGTGCAGGTGCTGAATTTCTGACGAGACGCCAGGCGCTTGCGCTTGGGACCTGGGCAGGAAGACGATGACTTCCGAGCGTGCATCGCTCTGAAGCCTGTGAGTCTTTGGGCTCTGCGTGTGCCGGCCGTTCTCATACAACCGGCCAATCCATAGATGTCCGTGCTGAGATGTCAGGTTGGACCGGCATGGCGCTGGGATGACTCAGGAGCGAAGCGTGGGAACTCCCAACTAGAGTCCTGCGCTCCTCTCCTGAGTCAGGCACCCGTCCGTGTAGACGCGGTTTGCCTCTTGGGAGGCCCATTCAGTTGCACACGGGGGCGAAGTCCATGAGGCAAGAGAGTCGAAGCGGGCTGACGTGTCTGGCGTTGAGCCTGGTGCTGGCATTGGCTGGCTGCGGTGGGGCGCAGCAACCCGAGGATGCAGAAGGCAGCGCGCAGGCGGTGGTGACGCTGCCGCAGGCCCTCAGCGCCAGCGACGTGGCGCGAGTGGAGCTCACCGTTTCAGGCGCGGGCATGACGACGCGCACGGATGCACTGGTGAAGACGGGCGGGCAGTGGGGTGGGGTGCTGGGGCAGCTGCCCGCTGGCACCGGCCGCACCTTCAGCGCCCAGGCGTTCGATTCCACCAACACCGTCCGCTACTCCGGCCAGGTGACGCCCGTCACCATCCAGGCCGGCCAGACGACGGCGGTGACGCTGCTCTTGCAGGAGGTGAATGCTCCCGCGCCCTTCGACAACGCGGCACCGCGGATCCTCTCCCTGGTGGCCAGCCCCGGCACCGTCGCGCCGGGTGGGCAGGTGGCCCTGCAGGCCACCGCGGAGGACCCCAACGCGGGCGATACGCTGACCTACGCCTGGACGGCCAGCACTGGCAGCTTCAGCGCGGCCTCCAGTCTCACCACGGCCTGGACGGCGCCGGCCTCCGCCGGCCCCGTGGTGCTGACGCTGACGGTGACGGACTCGAAAGGTGCCTCCGCGGCCCTCAGCGTCACGGTGACGGTGAGCACCGGCACCGGCAGCGCCGCCGTCAATGTCTCCTTCAACACCTGGCCCCAGGTGGTCGGGGTGACGGCGCTGCCGTCCTCCGTGGCCGTCGGCCAGGCGACGACCGTGGCGGCCGTCGCGAGCGACGCGGACGGGGACAGCCTCTCCTACCAGTGGACCGCCTCGTGCGCGGGAACGTGGACGAATGGCACCTCGGCGAGCGCGAGCTTCACGCCCTCGGCGCAGCCCTCCGGCGGCACGTGCACGCTCACCGTGGTGGCCTCGGACGGCCGGGGTGGGCAGAGGCAGGGCAGTCTGGGCATCTACGTGGGCCCGGGGACCTCAGGGCGCTTCCCGCCCGAGGTGGTGGAGTCCTTCCAGTCGGTGGCCACGGTGCCAGCGGCCGGGGGCACCGTCATCTTCCGGGTGACGGCGAAGGATCCGCAGGGCAGCGTTCTCACCTTCGCGTGGACCGCGAGCACCGGCACGCTGGGCACGACCACCAGCACCGCCTCCACCAGCGAAGTCCTCTGGACGGCGCCCTCCTGCGTCCCCTCGGGCGCGACGGCCTCGGTGACGGCCACTGTCACCAACGCCCTCGGCCTCTCCACCCGCTTCGCCTTCGCCCTCCAGGGCGGTGCCACCTGCGCCGCGAGCAGCGGGGCTCGTCTCGCCGCTGGCCAGTTCCACACGCTGGCCTTGAAGCAGGACGGCACCGTCTGGGCTTGGGGAAACAACGGCGAGGGCCAGCTCGGCGACGGAACAACCACCGACCGCCTCACGCCCGTGCAGGTGCCGGGATTGACGGGCGTCGCGGCCCTCGCTGCTGGCCTTTCCCACTCGCTCGCCTTGAAGCAGGACGGCACCGTCTGGGCCTGGGGCTACAACGCCTACGGCCAGCTCGGCGACGGGACCACCATCCGGCGCCTCACGCCCGTGCAGGCGCCAGGACTGACGGGCATCACGGCCCTCGCCGCTGGCGCGGGCCACACGCTTGCATTGAAACAGGATGGCTCCGTCTGGGCCTGGGGCTTCAACAGCCAAGGCCAGCTCGGCGACGGGACCGTAACGCACCGCCTCACGCCAGGGCAGGTGCCGGGCCTGACGAGCGTCGCGATCCTCGCCGCTGGCACCTACCACTCGCTCGCCTTGAAGCAGAACGGCACCGCCTGGGCCTGGGCAATCAACGGCAATGGCCAGCTAGGCGACGGGACCACCACCCAGCGCCTCGCGCCCGTGCAGGTGGCGGGTTTGGCGGGCGTCGCGGACCTCGCCGCCAACAACCACCACACGCTCGCATTGAAGCAGGATGGCACCGTCTGGGCCTGGGGCTACAACAACAATGGCCACCTCGGCGACGGGACCCCCACCCAGCGCCTCACGCCCGTGCAGGTGGCGGGGTTGGCGGGCGTCGCGGACCTCGCTGCTGGCAACCACCACTCGCTGGCCTTGAAGCAGGACGGCACCGTCTGGGCCTGGGGCAACAATTCCTACGGGCAGCTCGGCGACGGGACCCCCACCCAGCGCCTCACGCCCGTGCAGGTGGCGGGTTTGGCGGGCGTCGCGGACCTCGCCGCTGGCAACCACCACTCGCTGGCCGTGAAGCAGGACGGCACCGTCTGGGCCTGGGGCAATAATTCCTACGGGCAGCTCGGCGACGGGACCACCACAAACCGCCTTACGCCGGTGCGGGTGCCGGGCCTGAGCCTCTGACGAGGTGCAGGACGCCTGCTTTTGGCAGGCGTCCTGCACGCGGCATCGCGGACTGACCGGTGACCGGCAAGGAGGACACCAGCGCACGGCGACCGAGCTTCACGCCTCGCCCCTTGCCCGTCTCATCGCCCGATCGAGCGCCTCGACCATGCGCGGTCCGGTCGCGAAGCCGCTCGCGAGCACCTCGACGCCGGAGCCGCCACGGAAGAGCACGGTGGGGAATCCGTTCACGCCCAGGGCCCTGACCTCCTGGAACTCGTTCGCCGTCGCCCGCTTCGCGTCCGCATGGTCGAACCGGCTCAGGAACACCCTGAAGTCGAGGCCGTGCGCGGCGCAAATGCTCTCGTAGAAGGACGCCACGGTGGGGTCCTCCCCGTCGGCGTAGAACTTCCGCTGGATGGCGGCAAACGCGTCGTACGCGCGCGTCTCCGGTCCCGGCATCTCCTCGAGCATCCCGCGCATGACGAGGAACGCGCGGCACGCAGGCTCGGTGTCGTAGTTGAACACCGCCCGGTCGAGGAACCGGGTGGAGAACGGCTGCCCGGTACGCGCGGCAACCTCCTCCCAGTGGTGGCGCAGGAAGCCTTTGAACCGCTCGTTCCAGGGGTCCCCGCCTCCCGCACGGAGCCCGCCCACCAGGACGCGGAAGGGGATGCCTCGACGGCTTGCCTCCGCCTCCAGTTGGCGGAGGCCGGGCGAGCCGCCCCAACACCAGGAGCACATCGGGTCCCCCACATAGAGCACCTCTTCCACGGGACCCTCGGCGCTCGACCCTGCGCGCTTCTGCGCCGCGCCGGGAAGCGCGCACGTCCCAGTCTCGGGGTCGCACAGCGCCTGCACGTCAGGGGGCGTCTCGTTCTCGTTTCTGGGGATCTTCATGGCCAGCTCCTGGTGGCGGTCATTGCCACGCCCCGAGAGATAGCCCCGGCCCCCCTGCGTTGACGATGCCCGCGGACGCGCACAGCATGTGCGTTCATGCACATCCCCTGGGACGACCTGCAGACGGTGGAGGCGCTGGTGCGCACGGGGAGCGTCGTGGGCGCGGCGCGCGAGCTCTCACTGCGCCACTCGTCCATCTCGCGGCGGGTGGACGCCCTCGAGCGCGCGCTCGGGGTGCCGCTCTTCCTGCGTGGGGCGACGCTGCGCCCGACGCCGCTCGGCCTCGCCATTGCCGAGCGCGCGGGCCGCATGCGCCCCCACGCCCTGGACGTGGGGGCACTCATCGAGGTGCAGAACCGGGCGCGCGCAGGCCGGCTCGTCATCACCACGAACGAAGTGCTGGCGTCGCTGCTGTTCGGCGCGCTGCGCACGTGCGGCTTCACGCAGCGGGTCCAGGTGCGCATCTCCGAGAGCGAGCTGGCGCTGGAGCCCGGGGTGACGGATCTGGCCTTGCGGCCGAGTCACACGCCGGGCGGTGCGCTGCGGGGACAGCAACTGGGGAGGCTGCGGCTCGGAGTGTTCCGGGCGCGGGCAACCCAGCAGGACTCGGCGGCCTGGGTCCTGCCATCAGGGAACCTGCGCACCCGGTCCTCCATGCGCTGGTGGAAGGCAGTCCCCGAGGACGCGGAGGCCCTCGTGGAGTGCGACACGCTGCTCGGCATCAGGGATGCCTGCGTCGCGGGCCTGGGGCGGAGCGTGCTCCCGGCGCTGCTCGCGGAAGGGGACCCGCGTCTGGTGCTGGAGGAGGAACTCCCAGGGGGCCCTCCGGTCTGGCTGCTGTCCGCCGCCACCCGGCGCGCGGACGCGGCCCTCCGGCGGGCGCGGGAGTCACTCTCCGAAGCCCTCCGGAGCGCCCCGGGCGCGTGGGAGGCCTGAGGTCCTCAGGGCAGGGAGGACGCTTGGGGACCCAGCAGACGATTTCTCATCGGCAGACGTCCGCGAAGGGATGTCGGGTTGGACCGCCATGGCGTGGGGCTGACTCAGGAGCGAAGGGGAGGGACCCTCACTAGAGTCCTGCGCTCCTCTCCGACGTCAGGCGCCGTCCGCGTGGTAGCGGCTTGCCTCTCGAAGAGGCCCATTCAGTTACACCCGGGGGAGAAGTCCATGAAACAAGCGAGTCGGAGCGGGCTGGCGTGTCTGGCATTGGGCCTGGTGCTGGCATTGGCCGGGTGCGGTGGCCAGCAGCCGGAGACTGACGGCGACATCGGCACCGGAGCTGGTTCAGAGGCGCTCACCTCGGTGAAGGTGCCGCAGGCCGTGTCCGCGGGTGCCTACCATTCGCTGTTCCTCAGGAAGGATGGCTCGGTCTGGGCCTGGGGGCAGGCCGTGGCCGGACAGCTGGGCACGGGCAGCACCAGCAGCACGCCCCAGTCCCAGCCCTCCCAGGTGAATGGACTGCCCACCATCAAGGCCATTGCCGCGGGCGTCGCCCACTCGCTGGCGTTGGACGTGGACGGCAACGTGTGGGCCTGGGGCCAGAATGCTTCCGGCCAGGCGGGCCTGGGGACCTCGGGGGGCACGGTGCTCGTCCCCACGCGGGTGGCGGCGCTCACCGGTATCCAAGCCATCGCGGCCAACGGGAACTTCTCACTCGCGCTGGGCATGGATGGCCGGCTGTGGGCCTGGGGCCAGAACAGCTCCGGACAGGTCGGAACGGGCGGCACCAGCGCCTCGGTGGCCACGCCGGGCGTGGTGCAGGGCCTGCCCACCGTGCGCGCCATGGCCGCGGGTGTCAACCACGCGCTGGCCCTGGATGCGGACGGCAAGGTGTGGGGATGGGGGCTGAATACGTCGGCCCAGGTGGGCACCGGCGCCACCAGCAGCGCGGTGATGGCCCCGGTGTTGGTGGCGGGGCTGCCGCGCGCGAAGGCCGTGGCCGCGGGGGCGGGCCACTCCCTCATCGTCGATGAGCAGTTCGGCAACGTGTGGGCGTGGGGGCAGAACACCCTCGGCCAGGTGGGCACGGGCATCACCAGCTCTACGCCGGTGATGACGCCCATTCCGGTGAATGGCGTCTTCGCGGTGACCGCCATCGTCGCGGGGCACAACAGCTCCCTGGCCCTCGTCGGCAACGGCCTGGCGGTGGCCTGGGGCCACAACGCGTCGGGCCAACTGGGCAACGGCGGCACGGCCAATAGCGCCTCGCCGGTGGGCGTGACGGGCGTCTCGGACGCGACGGCGCTGGCGGCTGGAGCTCAACACGCGCTGGCGCTGCGGCCCGGGTGCCCCGTCTGGGCATGGGGCAACAACGGCCAGGGGCAGCTCGGGATGGGAAGCACCTCCACGACGCCGGTGGCGGCGCCGGCGACGGCCCTCATCACCAACACCTTCTACTTCGACGGGGACATGGACGGCTTCGGGGATGAGTACATCGCGGAGCAGGCCTGCGAGCCTTCCCCAGGATTCGTGGAGGAACTCGACTGTGATGACTACACGGCCACCACCCATCCCGGCGCGGCGGAGACCTGCAACGGCGTGGACGACAACTGCGACGGGGCCGTGGACGACGGCAACCCGAGCGGAGCAGGGAACTGTGCGACGGGGAAGCAGGGCGTGTGCGCGGCGGGGGTGACGGCGTGCGCGAACGGCAGCGTGGTGTGCCAGCAGCGCCAGGCCGCCTCCGCCGAGCAGTGCGACGGCCTGGACAACGACTGCGACGGCCAGGTGGACGAAGGCAACCCGGGAGGGCTCCAGGCGTGCGCGACGGGGGACTTGGGCGTGTGCGGCGAGGGGATCACGTACTGCACGCATGGCGGCATCGAGTGCGTGCCGACGAAGGGGGCCACCAGCGAGGTCTGCGACGGCAAGGACAATGACTGCGACGGGCAGGTGGATGACGGGGTGCCGTTCCAGGCGTGGTACCGCGACCAGGACGGGGACAGCTACGGTTTGACGTCGCAGGCGGTGCAGGCATGCGTCCAGCCTGCTGGGCACGTTTCGAATGCAGGTGACTGCAATGACACCAACCCTGCCATCAAGCCTGGCGCGCCGGAGGTCTGCGACGGCAAGGACAACAATTGCAATGGCATCGTGGATGAAGGAATGGGCCCCACGTGCTTCACTTCCTGGCGGCGCGGCGTTGCCGCTGGCTCCCAGCACTCGCTCGGCTTGAAGCGGGACGGCACCGTCTGGGCATGGGGCGCCATCAACGGATGTTGCGAGCTCGAAGACGGGACGTACACCCAGAACCTCACGCCCGTGCAGGTGCCGGGCTTGACGGGCGTCGCTGCCATCGTCGCCAGCAGCCACAACTCGCTTGCCTTGAAGCAGGACGGCACCGTCTGGGGCTGTGGGGGAGCAACTACTCCGGCCAGCTCGGCGACGGGACGATGACCGAGCGCCACACGCCCGTGCAAGTGCAAGGCTTGACGGGCGTCGCGGCCCTTGCTGGTGGCTCCAACAACTCGCTCGCCTTGAGGCAGAACGGCACCGTCTGGGCCTGGGGGAACAATTACTCTGGCCAGCTCGGCGATGGGACCACCATCCATCGCCTCACGCCCGTGCAGGTGCCGGGCTTGACGGGTGTCACGGCCCTCGCGGTTGGATTGCTCCACACGCTTGCCTTGAAGCAGGACGGCACCGTCTGGGCCTGGGGGAACAACGCATACGGCGAGCTCGGCGATGGGACCACCACCCAGCGCCTCACGCCCGTGCAGGTGCCGGGCTTGACGGACGTCATGGCCCTCGCCGTTAGCTCCGGCGGCCCCAGCTATTCGCTCGCCGTGAAGCAGGACGGCAGCGTCTGGGCCTGGGGGTACAACGCCACCGGCCAGCTCGGCGACGGGACGACGAGGAACCGCCTTACGCCCGTGCAGGTACCGGGCTTGACGGGCGTCACGGCCCTCGCTGGTGGCGGCGCCCACACGCTCGCCTTGAAGCAGGACGGCACCGTCTGGGCCTGGGGGAACGGTGGATTGGGCCAGCTCGGCGACGGGACAACCACCTCCCAGCGCCTTACGCCCGTGCAGGTGCAGGGATTGACGGGCGTCGCAGCCATCTCCGCTGGCACCTGGTACTCGCTCGCCATGAAGCAAGACGGTACCGTCTGGGCCTGGGGGAACAATGGAACGGGCCAGCTCGGCGACGGGACGAACAACTGGCGCCTCACGCCATACCAGGTGCCGGGCCTGAGCCTTTGATGAGTCGCTGGGCGCTTGCATTCAGCAGGCGCCCAGGAGGCTTGGCTCTTGAATATCGCTCACCAGGTACGCAGTAGCCCGACTGCGGCACCGCCCAGCACCAGCCAGGCCGAGTTGACCCGCCAGCGGAGCAGCAACACCGCGCCAAGCACCGCCAGGGCCACCGTCCAACCATCCACCAGGGCCGCGCGGCCCAGCTGCCAGGTCACCACGGCCATGAGGGCCAGCGAGGCCGCGTTGACGCCGTCGAGCACCGCGCCCGCGGTCCGGGATTGGCGAAGCCGGGGGATCAGGGGGCCGCTGAGGGCCACGAAGACGAAGGCGGGCAGGAAGATGCCCAGCGTCGCGAGACCGGCGCCGGGCGTGCCGCCCACCAGGTAGCCGATGAACGTCGCCGTGGTGAAGACGGGGCCCGGCGTGAACTGGCCCACGGCCACCGCGTCCAGGAGCTGGGCCTCGGTGAGCCAGCCCCAGCGCTCGACGAGGTCCGCTCGGAGGAAGGCCAGGAGGACATAGCCGCTGCCGAACAGCACGCTGCCGACCTTGAGGAAGAACAGGAAGAGGCCGCCGAGGCTGGCCGGAACGGGGGCCGTGGCAGCCATGGCTGTGAGGCCGTGGAAGGCGAACGGCGTCAGCGGGAGCGCCGATCTGGACTCGGGGGAGGACCGAAAATGGCTCCAGGCCGCCAGGGAACCGCCGGCCAGGGCCAGGATGAGCAGTTCGTTGGCACCCAGAGCGCTCGCCACGGCCGCGCCAATGGCCACGGCGATCCTGGGGCGCGTAGTCAGGGCCGTCTTGCCGAGGCCCCATAAGGCCTGGAGCACCACGGCCAGGATGACGGGTTTGACGCCGTACAAGAGGGCGCCGGCTTGCGGCAGGGTGCCAAAACGCACGTAGGCCCAGGCCGCCGCGAGCGTCAGGAGCATCGCCGGGACGATGAAGCACACGCCGGCGACCAGAAGCCCGGGCCAGCCGGCATGCCGGTGGCCCAGGTGGATGGCCAGCTCGGTCGAGTTGGGGCCAGGAATCAGGTGGGTGGCGCCCAGCAGGTCGAGGAACTCCTCACGGGGCAGCCACCGGCGCCGCCGCACGAGTTCGTCTTCCATCATGGCGATGTGAGCAGCGGGGCCCCCAAAGGCCGTCAGCCCCAGCCGGAGGAAGACCCGCGCGACCTCACCAAGCGAGCCCCGAGGAACGTCGCGGGAATGCGTTGAGTCCATGCGCCGTAGGAGCCTCGTGATGAACCGGAACCGGCGGAATCGCGGCGAATGGTGCCACGGCGCCGGGCAGGGAACGGGCCTCAACGAACCCCCATGGGACCCCAGAGGCTTAGTTTACATAACGCTTCTTATCAGACGTTTCGACTAGGGGTTCCCCAAGGATTCCAGGCGCTTCCCCGGCCCGCCCAGGACCTCCCTGGACGTCCGCGCAACCGACCCGGACCGGCTCCTCGGCACCGCTCAGGTGTCATCGGGCTCATCGACATGGTCCAGGTACGCCTGGATCTGCGCCCGGTAAAGCGGCACGACCTCCGCCGCCATCGCGTGCTCAAGCACCTTCCGCGCCCCTGCCCGGTCCCCGCTCGCTTTGAGTGAGTCGGACGCACCAAATGCGCGCCCGAGGCGATACGAGCCTTCGCGCGTCCGTCGATGAATCTCCCTCACGAGCGAGGCCGTATCCGCAGCGCTCGCTAGTGCTGAGTCGGCATCTGCACGGGTCATCCCCACCTGCGGAGCCATCCTTCGCAGGAGCTCAGGCATCTCGGGGTCTTGCGGCAGGTCCGCGCCGTTCGCGAGCGCCAGGCCCAGGTCGACCACCTTCCGCCAATCATCGGACGTCACTGTGCTACCCCCGGCCCGCACATATCGAACGGCCATTGCCGCTGGCCTTTGCAGCGTTCCATGCACGCGCCACAAGGCCCACCCCAGTGCGGCTTCTTCGTGGATTGGCACCTGGCATACGTCAGCCAGCGAATCATGCTCATCGGGCTAAAACTGTTAGCACGGCAAGGCGCCACCGTCGGCCACCAACCGGCCCGTGGAATCTCGTGCTTCCCGAGCCCGGTTCCGGAACGTACCTTGCCGCCCCATGCGCCTCTTCCGACGAACCGGACTCGCCGCGCTTTGCGGCCTCACCGCGGCCCTGTTGACGGGCTGCCCTGACAAGACGGCCCAGGCCCCCGTGGACGGCGGCGTCACCGGCGCCACGGCGGTCCCGGACTCGGGCCCCGAGGCCGTGGTCTTCACGCTCCAGTACCAGTCGCCGGATGGCGGCTCCGCGCTCATCCCCCTGGCCCTGGAGGAAAAACCGCTCGTGGAGCCCACCTCCGACCTGGAGCTGCGCAGCACCCTGGGCCTCAAGAACTACCGCGTCCGGCTCATGGACGAAGCCGACCGAGCCATGGTCTCCGATGACTCCGTGTCCGAGGCCGATGACGGCCTCGTGTACCGCATCCACCTGCCGCAGCCGCTCAAGACCGGCTACTCGTACACCCTCGTCGTGGACTCGCAGACCGGCTCGTCGTTCCAGGACTCGCGTGGCCGCGACGTCGAGGACCTCCGGGCCTCGTTCCAGATCATCGGCGACAAGGAAAAGCCCAAGCCGCCTCCGCCGCCCGCCAAGGGCGGCAAGAAGAAGTCCAAGTAGCCGTCATTCCTGGGTTTCTGACTGCCCCGGCGCCTGATCCGGCAACGGTTCGGGCGTGGCCGGCGCCGGGGTCGGCAGGTTCAGCGCCGTGCGCAGCTCCCGCAGCTTCGCCTGGATGAGCCGCATGTTCCCCGGGCCCATCCGCAACAGGTGCTTCTGGGCCTTGCTCAGCCCCTCCAGCTCCGGCGACGCATAGACATACAGCGCGCCCTTGGGCTCCACCTCCACCGGCCCCTTCGGCACCGGCACCGCCAGCAGGTGCTGGATGGCCCGGCCAAACGCCGTCTCGAAGCCCTGATCCGGCGGCGCGATCTCCCGGTACGCCTGGTCGATGAGCGGCTTCAGCTCCCGGTACACCATCGCCGCGCCGGACGCGTCCAGCGACCCCAGCACCCGGGCCACCAGGTCGTAGCGCGCGTAGCTCAGCGGCGCGATCTCCGAGCGCCCATTCGCCCCGGCCGCGCCCACCTGGAACGCCCCCACGGGCGCCATGAACAACAGCGAGGCCCGAGGGCTCTCACCATCCGCGATGTTGCTCACGGACGCGGTGAACCGGCGCGCCAGGTCTCGCTCCTGAAGCCACTTCGCCAGCTCCGGGTCCACCGACAGCTTGCCCACCAGATCGCGGATGCGTCCGTCGCTCTCCGGCAGCGACACCTCCGCGGGCACCTCCGCCACGCCCGCGTCCACCACGGGCGGCGCCGTCACCACGGGCGGCGCCTCCGACTGGCGCTTCAAGCCGAAGTACGAACCGACCACGCCCACGACCATCAGCGCGACCAGGATGCCCAGGACCTTGCTCCGCGACGGAGTCTTGGCCGGCTCGGTCTCCGGTGGCGGCGGAATGGCTCCAGGGCCCTGATTCACGAAGTTCGGATCGCTCATGGTCCCGGACATTACAGACAGGCCTTTGAGCCATTCCACGCGCGCGTGAACAATCCGCGCCGTCTGTGTTCACCGCGCCTCGAGGACCTCGTCCGGCAGGCGCCAGAGCTGGCCGTCCTCCGGCGACAGGATGAATCCGCCAGGCAGCAGGTGCACCGACGTGACGGCCTCCGTGGACAACGGCAGCTCCCACGCGCACACGGGCCGCAGCGAGTCCGGGTCCAGTTGAAGCAGGTACCACTCCCCCGCCTCCAACAGGTCCTCCACCGCCACCAGCACCGCCCGCTCCGTCACCAGCCCGCTGTACCCCGTGGCGAGCGTGCCCTGTTCCGGCAGCAGGAACTCCGCCGCCAGCGTGGCCTCCGGGTACGTCCAGCGCCGCACCCATGTGCCGCCCACGCCAATGAAGCCCGAGCCGTCCGGAAGGAACCCCGCCGGATAGAACGGCGCCTCCACCGAAGCCACCGCCGCGCCACGCACGAGCCCGGCCGCGCCGCGCTCCACGAAGGTGAGCCACGTGCCCTCCTGGCCCAGGCTCACCGCCGCGCCCATCACCGGCAGGCTCGGATGCGGCATCCATTCGTGCAGCCCGTCCAGGTCGTCCTCACCCAGCACCGGCGTGTCGAGCTCGAGCCCCGCCTCCGTCCCCGCCACGTCCGATAACGTTCGGGCATCCAGGACACGCACCGAAGCCCGCCCGTCCTGGACGCCGCTCGTCCAGAGGCTCTCGCCGGTGACGTCGAACCCCAGGGCCTGCGTGTGCCGGGTCCAGGCCCGCGCGGGCGTCTCCACCGGACTTCCATCCAGCGCCCGGCCCACCATCTCGATGCGCCCCGGCCCCAGCACCGCCGCGCACCCGAGCGACGGATGCAGCGCCACGAGCCCCGCGGTCCTGGGCAGCTCCAGCGTACGCCCTGGCGGCCAGGACTCCCGCGCCCCGAGCACGGCCAGGCGCCGCACGCCCAAGGCCAGCCCCACGGCCTCGCCGGTGGGAGGCAGCACGAAGCCGTCGCCCGCCCACTCCGCGTCCGTCACCGGCAGCGTCGTGATTCGGGTCAGCGCCACGCGGCGGCTGGGAATGCCCCACGGCGTGCCGGGCCGCGGCCTGCCCACCCAAGGCACGACCTGGCCGCTCAGGAATCCTGCTCCATGGCCCGCACGCGCGCGAGCGTGTCCAGGTCACGCTCGGTGGGGCCCAGCTCCAGCAGCAGCCGGCTCACGTCGTACAGCAGGTCCCCGCGCTCGAAGACCTTCAGCCGCGGGACGTCCAGGTTCAGGTCGTCCGCGCCCTTGTTGTACGCAAGGTCCATCAGCGACCGGAGCTGGAACGAGTCGTAGAGGTTGTACTCCACCAGGTAGCGCAGGGCCTCCACGTCGCCGCGTCGCAGGTACGCGCGCCACAGCAGCACCGCGTCGTAGCCGTTCACGCCCTTCAGGTGCGGCGGCCGCCCCACGCCCAGCTTGTCTTCAATCTCCTTCAGCCCGCCGCCCATCCCCAGCCGCCGCGTGACGAAGCGCAGGTCGATGTGCGCCTCCGGCACCGGGAAGCTCTTCGCGCCGAAGTACTCCTTCAGCACCGGCACGTCGAAGCACGAGCCGTTGAACGTCACCCACAGCCGCCGCTTCGCCAGGCCTTCCGGCAGCGCGTCCATGTTCCGGCCCTGGATGTAGACGTGCAGCCCCTCGGCGTCGAACAGGCTCACCACCGTGGGCACCTGCGTCTTGCTGCCGTCCGTCTCGATGTCGAAGTAGACGGCGTCGTCCTGGAACTCCGGGAACAGGCGCCAGTGCTCGCGCGGCGGCACCATGCGGGCCAGGTCCTTCAAGTCGCGCCGGGCCAGCGCCGCCCGGGCCTCCGCGATGCGCTCACGGGCCGCCGTGTCCGCCTTGCGGCTGATGACGATGCCGCCGTCCGGGAAGTCATCCCAGGTCCGGATGCCCTTGGACCACAGGTCCTTCTCGCGCCACGGCCCCACGCCGGGGATGAGCTGGAACGTGTGCAGCAGCATCAATCGAGCGCACCCAGCCTTCCCGCCAACAGGTCGTCCAGGAGCGGGATGTCCGCCTCGCAGAACGGCAGCGCCTGCATCTCCGTGGGCGTGTGGAACGCCAGCTGGTGCGCGCCCAGCGGCTTCGGCTCGCCGGACACCAGCGTGGCCGCGAACAGCACCAGCTCCACCGTGAGGTCCGGGTACGTGTGCCGGCCCTCCCACAGGCGGCGGCCCACGGACAGCTCCACGTCCAGCTCCTCGCGGCACTCGCGCGCGAGGGCGGCCTCGTCCGTTTCGCCCGCCTCCACCTTGCCGCCGGGGAACTCCCAGAGGAGCGCGCGGCTCCCACCGGGAAGGCGCTGCTGGACCAGGTACCGCGGCCCGCCGTCTTCCGGACCGGGCCGGGGAATCAGCGCGGCCACCACCCGCACCGTCCGGGGCACGGCGCGCGTCACCCGCGCGGCCCCTTCTTCACGTCGTTCATGTCCAGCGCGTACAGGTACGCGTTGTTGGACAGCACGTACACCCGCGAGCCCACCACGAACGGCGGCGCGGAGATGCCCACGCCCGGGTTCCAGGCCATGCGCGACTTGCCCGTCGTCGGGTCCACGAACAGCAGCGCACGCTCATTGGGCACCAGGAGCATTCCCCTGGCCAACACCGGAGCGAGCGCCGTCCTGTCCTTGAGAGGGAGCGACCAGATGAGCTTTCCCGTCTCCCCCAGGTAGGCGTCCACGCGGCCGTCGCCGGTGGCGAACACCACCTCGCCCCGCGCCAGCAGCGACGTCAGGCCGCCCACGCTGGCGTTCCAGATGACCGCGCCGGTGTCCGCCTCCAGGGCGTACAGGCCGTTCTTGTACGAGGCCACATAGAGCCGCCCCGCCGAGTCGATGGCGGGCGTGGTGTCCACGTCCAGGAACTCCGTGCCCGCGCCCGACAGGGACTTCTCCCAGACGACGCCGCCGTCCTCCACCTTGAGCGCGACGAGGAAGCCGTCGGAGAAGCCGACGTACGCCGTGTCCTGGTCCACCCGCGGCGCGGAGGCGCCCCGGACGGTGAAGCCCGACGGCGGATCGCGCCGGTACTGCCACACCCACGTGCCGTCCGTCGCCTTCACCGCGAACACCGTGTCGGTGTCCGTGGCCACCAGCACCAGGCCGTCCGCGAGCACCGGCACCGTGGCCAGGGACTCGTTGGTGGCGTACTTCCACTTCACTGCGCCGGTGCGGCCATCCACCGCGTACAGCACGCCGTCACCGCCCGGCAGGTAGATGACGCCCTCGCTGGCCAAGCCGCCCGCGAGCGCCCGGGCTCCCGTGCGCAGGGACCAGGCCACCTTCCCGTCCGGTCCCACCGCGCGGATGTAGCCGTCACGCGTCTGCACCACGACGTTCCGGCTCTCCGGGTCGTACACCGGAGAAGCGGGCTCGCGCGGCGAGTACTCCAGCAGCGGGACCTTGTCGAGGAGCCCCGTCCACCAGTCCACCTGGAAGTAGTCCACCGGCGGCTGACGGGGCGCCGCGGGCAGCTCCGGGTTGCCGTACAGCGGCGCCGTCGCACACCCGGCCAGGAGCCCTGCCCCGGCCACCATTCCCACCCACCGCTTCCACCGAGCAAGCCGCATGGTCATGAGCGCGCTACGGCTGCCCCGCGTCCGTGGCCGTCGCGGCGGGCGGCGCCGGCGTGGGCACCTTCACGCCCTCCGCGGCCAGCACCGCCATGCGCTCGGTGGCCTGACGGGCCGCGGCGCTGTTCGGGTGGTCCGTCGGAATCTTGGAGAGCACCTGCGCGGCCTCGTCCTTCTTGCCCTGGAGGATGAGCATGCGCGCCTTGTGGTACGCGCCCATGCCGACCAGGTACTCGCCGGTGTCCGCCTTCTCCATCGCCTCGAAGGAGGTGATGGCCTTGGCGTAGTCACCCTTGGCCTCGTAGGCGTAGCCCTGGCCTTCCAGGGCGCTCGCGCGCAGGGCGTCGTTCTCCGGGGCGTCCTTGAGGAAGACCTCCAGGGACGCCAGGGCGTCGTCGTTCTTGCCCAGCCGGAACTCGGCCTTGGCCTGCGGCAGGGCGGCCGTCGTCGCCGAGCGGGTGCCGCCGTGCTCCTTGCGGAAGGCGGCCAGCTGCTTCACGACCTCCTCGTCGCGGGCCTGCACCGTGGCGAACGGGGGCTCCGTGGCGGACGGGTCCACCGGGTCCACGCCCGTCACGGGGCGATCCAGGACGGTGAGGGCCTGGCCCAGGGCCATGGAGGCCTGCTCCTCGCCGCGCTTGGAGACCTCACTGGCGATGGCCACGCCCACCGCGCCCAGCACGAGCACGCCCGCGCCGATGGCGAGGAACTTCTGGCGCTGCATCAGCCAGTCTCGCGCGTCCGCTCCCGCCTTCTGGAAAGCGTCCGGCTGACGAAGCTCCTGCTGGCGAATCTTCTCGGTCTTCTGCTGGGCCACGATGAAGGGACCTCTCTCCGGCTCGACGGTGCTCTTCGCTCTGCTGGGAAAGCGGCGCACTGTAAAGAGCGCCCGCTGGGAGTGTCAACGCGTGTGCGCGGTCAGTCGCGCCCTGCCCGCTTCCCACCCTTGCCGCCCTTGCCCGCCAGGTGCGGGTTCTTGCGCGCCTCGCGCTTGGCCTTGCCTGGCCGCTCGCGGAAGAGCAGTCGGATGGGGACCCGCAGGTCGAACGTCTTGCGGATCTGGTTGGTGATGTACCGCTTGTACATGTCCGGCACGCCCTGCGGTTCGTTGCAGGTGAGGGTGAACGTCGGAGGGGCCGCCGCCACCTGGGCGATGTAGTACAGGCGCAGCGGCTTGCTCTTCACGATGGGCGCCGGGTTGTTGTCCACCATGTAATCCAGCAGCTTGTTGAGCTGCGGGGTGGGCGCCCGGAAGCGGAACTGCTTGGCCAGCTCCACCGCCACGTCCACGACCTTCTCCACCTTGGAGCCGTGCAGGGCGGACGTGAAGATGACCGGCGCGTAGCCCACGAACTTGAGGGCGATCTTGAGATCCTCGCGGAAGGCCTCCTGGCGGCGCTTGTCCTCCGCGATGAGGTCCCACTTGTTGACGACGATGACCAGCGCGCGGCCCCGGTCCATGGACAGGCCCGCGAGCTTCGCGTCCTGGTCCACCGCGGGCTCCGTGGCGTCCATCAAGAGCACCGCCACGTCGCTGCGCTCCAGGACCTTCAGCGCCGCGATGACGGAGTACTGCTCCACCTGGTGCGCGATGGTCTTCTTGCGCCGGATGCCCGCGGTGTCCGTGAGGATGAGCTGATTGCCCTTGTACGTGACCTCGGAGTCGATGGGGTCACGCGTGGTGCCGGCGACCTCGCTGGTGACGACGCGCTTCTCCTTGAGGATGGCGTTGACCAGGGTGCTCTTGCCCACGTTGGGCCGGCCGATGATGGCCACGCGGATCTTCCCGTCGTCCGGCGGCGCATCCGAGTCCTCGCCCTCCTGCTTCTCCGGGAGCTTGGAGACCACGGAGTCCATCAGGCCGCCCATGCCCAGGTTGTGCTCGGCGGACATGGCGTTCACGTCGCCCAGGCCCAGGCGGAAGAACTCGCCGGCCAGCGACTGCATCTGCCCGGACTCGTTGTCCAGCTTGTTGGCCGCCACCACGACGGGCTTGCCCGCCTTGCGCAGGTAGTTGGCGACGGCCTCGTCCGCCGTCGTCATGCCCGCGCGGGCGTCCACCACGAAGATGATGACGTCGCACTCCTCCACCGCGAACTGCGCCTGCTCGCGCACCTGCTTGAGCAGCGTGTCCTTCTCACCGGGGACGAAGCCGCCCGTGTCGATGAGGGTGAAGGCGCGGCCCTCCCACTCCGCGTCGGCGTAGTGCCGGTCGCGGGTGACGCCGGGCTGGTCCTCGACGAGCGCGATGCGGCGGCCCACCAGGCGGTTGAACAGCGTGCTCTTGCCCACGTTGGGGCGACCGACAATGGCGACCAGCGGCTTCATGGAGTCTCTTTCGACAGCGACGACGACTTCGAAGGCAACGACGTCAGCGGCACGGACTTCAGCGGCGACATCACTCGTAACCCAGCTTCCTCAGCCCCGCGGTGCGCTCGCTCCAGCGAGCCTCCACGCGCACGCGCAGGTCCAGGTACACGTGCGCACCCAGCAGGCGCTGCACGGACTTGCGAGCGTCCGTGCCAATGAGCTTCAGCATCTGCCCCTGCTTGCCAATCAGGATGGCCTTCTGGCTGTCGCGCTCCACGTAGATGGACGCCGCGATGCGGATGAGGCCGCCCAGCTGGCCGGGGGGCGTGCCGGGGCGCGGCTCGCGCTCGGATTCATCGAACACGTCCACCAGCACGGCGGTGGAGTACGGGATCTCCTGGCGGCAGTGCCGAAGCACCTGCTCGCGGATGTACTCCGCCACCAGCACGCGCTCCTGCTGATCCGTGAGCATGTCCTCCGCGAAGAGGGGCTCGCCCTCCGGCAGGTGGCCCAGCACGACCTGGAACAGGTGCTCCACGCCGTCCTTCTCCCGCGCGGAGATGGGCACCACCTCCGCGAAGGGGAACTCCTGGCCGTAGAGCGCGATGAGCGGCAGCAGCTTCGACTTGGGGATGGAGTCGATCTTGTTGATGACCAGGAAGGTGGGCTTGCCCACCTTCTGCAGCCGCTCGAGGATGGCGCGGTTGCCCGGCGTCACGTCCAGCGTCTCGCCCTGGGGCGGCTCGATGAGGAAGAGGACCAGGTCCACCTCCTCGGCCGCGGAGAGGGCGGCCTCCACCATGTAGCGGTTGAGCTCTCCCTTGGCCTGGTGGATGCCGGGAGTGTCGATGAACGCCACCTGCCCTTCTGGACGCGTCACCACGCCCAGGATGCGGTTGCGGGTGGTCTGCGGCTTGGGCGAGACGATGGCGATCTTCTCGCCCGTAAGCACGTTGAGCAGCGTGCTCTTGCCCACGTTGGGCCGGCCGATGAGCGCGGCGAAGCCAGCGCGAGGGGTCTTCTTCTGGGACTGGGAGGCCATACTTCCGGAGATGATCAGTGGGCCTTCCAACCTCGACGACGGGAAGGCCCCGGGGGAACTGCCAGGGTACGGCGGCGGACTGCTTACGAAGGCCGCGCCGTGGAGATGGTCAACGTCTGGATGCGCACGTCCCTGCGGGGACGGTCGCTTGAATCCTTGGGAAGCTCATTGGCGATGCGGTCCACCACGTCCTGCCCCTCCACCACCTCGCCGAAGATGGTGTACCGGTTGTCCAGGTGGGGCTGCGGCGCCGCGGTGATGAAGAACTGACTGCCGTTGGTGTTGGGGCCGGTGTTGCCCATGGCCAGCACACCCTTCTTGTCGAAACGCCGGCCACCCTGGAACTCATCCTCGAAACGGAAGCCCGGGCCGTTGTTGCCCCGGCTGGTCGGGTCTCCGCCCTGGATCATGAAGTCCTTGATGCAGCGGAAGAAGAGCGTCCCGTCGTACAGCGGGCGGCCGTGCTGGGGCTGGAACGTGATGGGGTCCGTCCAGGTCTTCTCGCCGGTGGCCAGCCCCACGAAGTTCTCCACCGTCCTGGGCGACTCCTTGGAGAACAGGCGCACGACGATGCGCCCCTCCGTGGTCTGGAAGGTGCCGAACAACTCCGTGCCCGCGCGGGCCTGTTCCATGAAGCTCATTGCGGGGTGCTCTTGGGGGCGGCGGGCTTGGGAGTGGCCGGCTTCCTGGGCGCCTTTTCACTCAGCGTAATCGTTTCCAGGACCACGGGCGTCTGCGGGCGGTCCTGGGCGCTGCGGGGCACGTTGCCGATCTGCTCCACCACGTCGTAGCCGGTGACGACCTCGCCGAAGATGGTGTGGCGGCCGGTGAGCTGCGCGGGCGTGGAGGTGGTGATGAAGAACTGGCAGCCGTTGGTGTTGGGGCCCGCGTTGGCCATGGCCAGCAGGCCCTGCTTGTCGAAGCTGCGGCCGCTCTGGAACTCGTCCGCGAAGCGGTAGCCCGGGTCGCCCCTGCCGGTGCCGGTGGGGTCGCCGCCCTGGATCATGAAGCCCGGGATGACGCGGTGGAAGACGGTGCCGGCGTAGAGCGGCTTGCCCTTCACCTGCTCGCCCGTCTTCGGATCCGTCCAGGCCTTCTCGCCCGTGGCCAGGCCCACGAAGTTCGCCACCGTCTGGGGCGCGTCCTTGGAGAAGAGCTTCACGGTGATGACGCCCTGGCTCGTCTTCAGCGTCGCGTAGAGGTCCTTGCCGGCCTGGACCTTCTTCGTCCACGGGCCCACGGCGGGCTCGGCGGCCAACGCCGCGACGGCGGCCAGCGCCACGGTGAGACCGAGAAGACGGTGCATACGGGACAGCCTCCAGGGCAGGAAAGCGCGGACCCTACCCCCCACCCCCCTCCCCCTCCAAGGG